>JALSSM010000026.1 GCA_026984275.1 Gammaproteobacteria bacterium | reverse complement strand
CATTACTAAAACGGGTTGGCGTGTAGTGGTAGTTTTGATCAATGACTTCCATTACCTGTTGGAATTCGACAGACGCAGGCTTATTTTTTATTAAATTGAGTAGTTGTTCTTTTGTCATTATTTTTTAATTGGTTAATGAATGGTTGGTACCTTTTTAAGTGGTTCGATCAGATACTCCAGACCGTTAATTTTAATTTCCAGCACGAGTTGCATCAACTCTCCCAGCTGACCTTCTGGAAACCCCTTATCTGCAAACCAGAGTAAATAGGGTTCCGGTAAATCGATCAAAAGCCTGCCTTTGTATTTCCCAAACGGCATTTCCATTTTTGCCAGCTTCAGCAGGTCTTCTTTTTCAAACATGGGGATTGTTGATATATCTTACACATATTCAGAACGCGTGTAAGTTTACTGGATACGGAGATGTTTTTCTTCCGCAGATAAAGATAAACCGGAGATCAGCAGACAGATGGAGGCTAAGTGACTATCCTACCCTCGTAACATGGCATCAAGATGATCAATCACCTCGGTCCAGTCCGAATCCTGTTCTTGTGATTCTTTTATAAAAGCGGACTGTGCAGGTGTCCAGAAATCTGCCTCATGTAAAGGGATGTTTTTATCGATGCCTTTGTGTTGATCAATAAAATCATCAATTGCCTGATCAGAGTCAGGTAAACCAAGTTGTAGAAACAAGCTATTCAGGGTGTGATTTGAAAGATCCATAATGACTCCTTAATTTCTTTTGCGTTTTCTACTTTTTCTGGAACGTGTATCACCTTCCAGATAAGAACCCAATACTTTTTTGACAGCATCCGAGGTTTTATTGCCGGGAACACTATCCACCCGCAACACAATTTCCGGAAAAGTATTGAGAAAACGTTGTAGATCATCTGCCCGTTTAAGTTTGCGGTTGCTATGACGAAGATAGGGTGTTTTTAGTTTCTTTTTAGTTTCGACATCAATGATCTGACGCTCTGCCAATCGTCTGAGTAATGACCCACCTCCACATTGCCTGGAGATGGCTGTATTTGACCATCGGCCATCTGCGACATATTTTCCACGTGTGTAATGGTTCGAAAAACTCCATAAATAAGGTGATAAAACCTCTGGATGATAGGAACGATAACCCCAGCCATTATAACGTTCCATTTCATACAGTAACCGTGGTAACTCCCAGTTTTTAATACGATGCAGGTTTTTGAATTTCAATGCATCAATAGCACTTTCTTCCCATGTAAAGGGAGGTCTGCCTTTTCGGGGACGCCCGGCAGGAACATGTCTGGTTCTGGCTGTCAGCGGATCACCATTGTGAAGATGTCTTGTAAAACGTCGGGAGGATTCAAGGTTATGAATGGCTGCAATAAAATACCAGGGAATGCCAAGAGCAGCGGTAATAGACTCATAGCGTTTCTGGTTTTTTATAAGACTATCGATAATTTTATCGATAGTGCCAAATCGTTCAGGTCTGATCTCACACGTATCGTAGAGACGTTGATATTCGGTGGCGAGCTTGTTTGTAAATCGGATAACTGTCATGAGTGACATCCTTTTTAGGCAGATGTTATTTCGATTGTTCTTTTCCTTTATTGTTCCTTTTTATTTCGCTTGAAAATGTGAGCAAGATCACATGTTTTATACCTTTTAAGAATAGGTTGTAAGTGGTCATATAGCAATGTTTTTTTATTCAGCGTTCCTTGTATATAATGCCTTATGTTCAGATTCTTTCCTGCCATATTACTTATTCAGATAATCACAGCAGTTCTGATCTTTACCTTGATCAAAGGAGAGCTTAATCACCAGTTGTTAATCATTTTGGCCATATTCTGGGTCATCATCAGTATGCTGGCTTCATTCTGGTTTTCTTCTATTGCCAATCAGATACACAAAGATGCGTTAGTAAAAACACTCGACGAACATGCACGTGAACGGGAAAAGATCCGGGTGAATGCAGAACGTCAGAAAGTAAAAGCAATAAAGAAAAGTCATCAGGAAATTCTTAAAGAAACACGTCGTGCTAATCGAAAAGCAAATATAAAAGTGGGTTCGATACTGGCTATTTCAGCTGCCGTGGGTGGTGCGATGCTTTTTACTCAATTTATCACAGCAGGTTTACTGGTTCTGGGGACTGCAGGAGGAGGATTGGCAGGTTACCTGACTCGTATGCGGCAGGAGAAAAAGCTTGTTTCAATCAATTCAGATGAAAAACCACAGTTGATTGATAAATCTGATCAATAAGAAAACTTTTCTGCCCTCAACCAAATCGTTGATTAAGATATTTTATAATATCAGCTGATTCATACATCCATTCAACTGAACCATTCTCTTCGATACGAAGGCAGGGAACCTGACTCATACCACCTTCTTCAATTAATTCCTGGCGATAGGCGGGTTCTTTTAAGGTATCGCGTATTTCTATATCAAGATTAAGACTTTTAATTGCGCGTCTGGTTATCATACAAAATGGACAAAAATTGTATTGATACAGGCTGAGTCCTGTGGTGTCACGATCAGTCAAATTAATTACCTTCTGGATTTAAAAAATGCTTTTAAAAGATCTGCACATTCTACATCCAAAACGCCCGCACAAATGTTAACTTTGTGGTTTAACTGATCGGTTCCCAAAATATCAAATACACTTCCTGCCGCACCACTTTTAGGATCAGAGGCTCCGAAAACAACTCGTTCCACACGGGCATGAATGATCGCACCTGCGCACATGGCGCAGGGTTCCAGTGTGACATATAAAGTCGTTCCTGGAAGTCGATAGTTTTCAAGTTTCTGCGCAGCCTGTCGGAGTGCTATGATCTCCGCATGTGATGTTGGATCAAGCTGACTGATCGGTTGATTCCAGCCTTCACTGATCAACAGGTTTTCTTTAACGACAATAGCACCAACTGGCACTTCACCCATGTCTTCTGCTTTTTTTGCAAGCTCAAGGGCTGCCTGCATCCATTGTTGGTCAGACGCTTCGATGATGTTTATTCCCATTCTATTTCTATTGTAAATGAGCGATTTTTACGCCCCGATCCAATAGCTTATTTGGCAAGGGCGGTGATAATATCATGAAAAATACCGTAAACGCTTGTCATTGGACATCAGTAACAACATGGATAACAGCATCAGCACAAACCCCGCCAGAGCATAGGGTGCAAACGCAGGTAGTCCACTTAACAGCAGTCCGTCATTACCACCCGGAAGCAGGACTGTCGCCACGCCCATGAGTGTACCACCAGCAAAGCTGGCCAGTGAACGATAGAACCTCGGAGCCTGCCATAAAAAACGCTTTTGGCTAAGAGCCGCGATAATGCCTCCCACCACCATGGAAAGTGTACAATAAACGGCCAGCGCGGTTGGGCCGACCGGCTCGATCTGCAACGCATGGTAAGTCGATCGCACCATGACCGCAGTAAAATCCCAGCCATTGACTACGGCGAACAACCAGCCACCACCAATACCCAGTGTCATTGCAACGAGTATGCCGGGAACCGGATGCAGTAGTCTGTCTCTTTTTGATGAGAGAGCAGAAAAATTCATTATCCCGTTAATGACGACAACCGTGGCTACCAACAACCAGATACCTGCCAGCAGGTTCGGCACTGCAGCCAGCGCCAGATCCGTTCTGGCCGGTATAATCTCCGACAACCAGTACTTTGCACCAACCGCGCCGGCCACCAGGCCAAACAGTGTCGCCACATAGGTCAGATTTCCACCGGTGAGTTGCACAAAGGTTCCGAAGATACAGCCACGATTGAGCCAAGCGCCCATTCCCAGTAGCCAGCCACCGATAACGACCATGCCCCACTGATCGTGCGTCCTGCTCAATTGCAGTTCACTGGGCCAGAACCACGCCAGCGGAATCACGGTCAATGTCGCCCAGGCTGCCGCGGTCAGGAAAGCCATCAAGCGGTCAAAACGCTGTTCGCGCACAATCTGCAAGGCGGCGGCATAGGTACACAGCCCACCGTATTTCATGGCAAAGCCCACCAGAAATGCGACGATGGTTATCACGATGTGATCGTATAGTGTGCAAATTCCTGTCGGATCTGATCCAGCTTTGGATCAATATAGCGCTGACAGAAAGGGCGATCCCGGTTTGTCTGGTAATAATTCTGGAAGCGCTGATCCGATCCACGAAAAGCGGCGAACGGAAGTACCTGGGTGATCAGACGATAATCGAATTCACTTTGCAGATTGGCGATCGCCAACCGGGCCGTCTGCGCCTGCTCATTATCAAATACATACACCGCACTGCGATACTTGTGGCGCATGCTATGTGTTTTTGTTGCCGAATGAGTGCGTACATGTACTTCGATCAGGATATCAAGTTCGATAACCACCGGATCGAAATGTATGACCACCGCTTCAGACCAGGAATCATTCGGCGGTTTGGAACGGACAAAGCCTTGCTTTACCCGTTCAACACCATGCAGGGTCTGAAACACCGCTTCCGTGCACCAGTGGCAACCACCACCCAGGCCGACGCGCATCAATCGGGCAGCACCCAGTCCGGTCGCGGGAAATGGCAGGTGTAGCCACTGGGATAACGTTCGAGATAATCCTGATGTTCAGGCTCGGCTTCCCAGAAGTCTCCGGCCGGGCTGACTTTCGTGACTACCGGACCCGGCCATAGGCCGGAGGCGTTGACATCTTCGATGGTTTTCAGGGCCACCTCGCGCTGCGCCTCATTGGTATAAAAAATCTCCGAGCGATACGACGGCCCGCAGTCGTTACCCTGGCGATCGGGGGTGGTGGGATCGTGGATCTGGAAGAAAAAAGCCAGCAATTTGCGGTAGCTCGTCTGTTCGTTGTCGAACTCGATTTCGATCGCCTCGGCGTGGTTGCCATGGTTTCGGTAGGTGGCATTCGGTACGCTATCGTCACCGGTGTAGCCAACGCGGGTGTTGAGCACACCGGGCTGTTGGCGAAACAGATCCTGCATGCCCCAGAAGCAACCGCCAGCCAATATCGTCTTTTCAATTGCCATGATCTTCTCCTGTCACCAGAGGAATATAGTCCCCGTAGCCTTCGGCTTCCATCTCATCCAGCGGAATGAAGCGCAACGATGCCGAGTTGATGCAATAACGCAGCCCGCCCAGTTCCTGCGGCCCGTCGGGGAACACATGTCCAAGATGGGAATCACCGTGTGTCGAGCGCACTTCGGTGCGGATCATATCATGGCTGGTGTCGCGCACTTCGTTGATAAATGAGGCGCTGACCGGTTTGCTGAAACTGGGCCAGCCGCAACCGGAGTCGAACTTGTCTGCCGAAGTAAACAATGGTTCGCCGGATACAATGTCCACATAAATGCCCGGTTCTTCGTTATGGAGATACTCGCCCGTGTCGGGCTGTTCGGTGGCGTTTTCCTGG
>JALSSM010000025.1 GCA_026984275.1 Gammaproteobacteria bacterium | reverse complement strand
TGATCGTGATCACATTCGTCTACGTGTTTTTGAACGAGGTGTTGGTGAGACTCTGGCTTGCGGAACAGGTGCATGTGCCGCTGTTGTTGCCGGAGTTGCTCAAAAATTGCTCAATGAAACCGTCACTGTTGACCTGCCCGGTGGACAATTACGCATCCAATGGGAGGGAGAGGGGCAGTCAGTCATGATGACTGGACCAGCAACCCAAGCTTTTGAAGGAGTGATTGACTTATGACAGATAAAAAAATAATAAAAGAGAGCCTGGAAACAGAGGCCGTCATTGCTTATCTGCGTGAACACCCAAACCTGCTTGTAGAACATCCCGATCTGCTTTCCGAGATTAACATTCCTCATGCTACTGGTGCGGCCACTTCTCTGGTTGAACGCCAGGTTTCAGTACTGCGTGAACAACTTCGGCAACATAAACACCAATTGAAAGAGCTGATCGAGATTGCGACGGAAAATGGACACCTCAGCGAACGCCTGCACATTCTGGCCGGAAAACTGATCGATACAGCCGATGTTGAATCATTAATCACAACCATAAAAAAATCTCTGGTTTCTGATTTCAAGGCTGACAAGATTGTACTCTTCATTTTGGATGATCATGATGATGTTCCCGAGTTTGTTGGCAAAGGCTGGGCTCAGAAACCTTTATTTGAAGAAGTCATCAATAATAAACAACCTGTCTGTGGACGGCTGAGCGAAGAGCAGCACCACATCATGTTTGGTGATGAATTACCAGAATATGGCTCATCTGTTCTGGTACCTCTTTCTGGAAAAGAGTGGAACGGACTGTTGGCCATAGGAAGCCAAAGCCCGGATCGATACAAGAAAGATATGGGCACAGAGATGCTTTCTCAAATGGCAGATATAGTAACTCTTGCTATTGATCCCTACGTTAAAAAGCAATGATCAGTGCGGGAATGACAAACCGTCATATAAAATCGTGGATTTAGATTCCCAGATCAGAACTTTTTTATTACAACTTTCCGATCTTTCAGAAAACACTCGCTCGGCCTATCAACGTGACCTCAACTCGCTTGCCTGTTTTCTGACAAAACATAAAATATCTGCATGGCAGGACGTTGGCCTGTCTGATATTAGAAGCTATGTTGCAACAAGACACCGGCAGGGAGTCAGTGGTCGCAGCCTGCAACGTTCATTGTCATCGATCCGCCGTTTTTTTAATTTTCTGACCGATGAAGGTCTGCAAACTTCCAACCCGGCCGAAGTCATCAAAGCACCAAAATCTCCACGAAAACTACCCAAAGTTTTAAACACCGATGAGGCAGATAATCTACTGGAAATTCAGTCTGATGATCCACTGGCAATCCGTGATCTGGCAATGATGGAGTTGATGTATTCATCAGGTCTGCGAGTTTCTGAACTGGCCAGCCTGGATTTGTCTGACCTCGATCTGCATACCGCACAGGTTCATGTGACTGGTAAAGGTAACAAACAACGTATTGTTCCAGTGGGAACAAAAGCCATCGATGCTATAAGAAACTGGCTACCACTACGACAGGATTATTTAAAAGATAATAACCCGGCCATTTTTTTAAGCCGTCATGGCAAAAGAATTTCTATACGGTCGATTCAGCAACGCTTTCGTCACTGGGGTGTTAAGCAAAATTTGAACAACTCGATCCATCCTCATATGCTTCGCCACTCTTTCGCCAGTCATATGCTGGAATCATCTGGTGATCTACGTGCGGTTCAGGAGTTGTTAGGACACTCAGATATCAGCACTACTCAGGTCTACACACATCTGGATTTTCAACGTTTAGCTCAGGTTTATGACCAATCTCACCCCCGTGCCCGGAAGAAAAAGAAAAACTGATCATGCCAAGCTTCAAATGATCAGAAATGCTAGTTTACGAGCCTCTTTTTTACAAACCTGGGAATAAGACGATAGAAATATTTTAGTTTTCTTCTGAATTTTTCACTAAAGAAAACTTGATGAATCTTTCCGGACAAGGTTAAAGGACATATGAAAGTCCTTACATCAACTGATAAATTACTCCAGCGGTTCTTATAATCATCATAGGGCGGCATAAAATCGAAGAATCGATAACCATTATCAAAACACCAGCGCATTGCATCTTCTGTCTGAATCCGACCAATTCCATAACTTCTATACTGGATATCATAGGCACCAATATTTGCATGTAATTCGTTATGACTCAGAAATGCGATCTGCCCTGCCACAATCTTATTATTTAATCGCAGGACTGTTAGATTCAGATTGCCTTTTTCATGTGCCTGAATTGCAATATCGTTGAGCCAGCGACTTGCCTCTGATTGTTCAAGAATACGCCCATAGTTTCCGGTCTCAGCCAGCCATTCCCGTTTTAATCGTAGAATTGCATCAATTGTTTTTCTGATTTCCGAATAATCAGTGACAACTTCAAACTGAAGATCACCTGACTTTGAGAAATTTCTCAATAAACGCCCTTGCCGTTTCCTGAAATTTTTACTCAAACTAAGGCGGTAGTCATCCCATGTATCAAACCCATTAAAATCCGTAATACAACAAACTTCAGATTCACTATCGCACGCCATTTTTTGCCTGAGAAATGGATGTACTTTTGCATTTTTCCGGACTTGAGTAAGATAAAGAAGATCGATTTTTAGTTTTTGAATTTCATTCCAGGCTGCTTCGAAACACACCTTATCAACAAGATTCTTATCAACAAGAATATCCCCGTATTGCCCGAGATCCTGACACGGCCACATTCCAACACGACATAGCCCCCGTTTTTTAATGACCAGAGGCCAGAGTAAAAGTAAGTCTTTTGTTTCTGAATGCCTTACTGTGATGAGTGATAGATTATATCCGACCGATTCTCCATACACTTGCCACCATGAAACAAACCATTCAAAACTCTGGAAAAAGAGGTTGTCACTTGCTGCAAAGAGTTGCTGCCATTCATTCTTGAGGCTGTTAAGTTCTTGCGAGTTGGTGATCAGAAAGACAGATAGCTGATCAATTTTCAGATTATGATCACTCTCTTCCCTGCTGGATGAGTTCAATCTGTTGCTGCTACTTATATTTTTCGTCATTCCATCGACGATATTGGTCATTGTAGATACCACTGAGTGAAATTATTGTTCAAATAGAACATCGACATTATCCATTCTTTCGGATAAAACATCAAAAAAGCTATGTGACATTCAATCGATGAAATTTATTCGATAAAGCGAAGGGTGCTCCACTTAAAAAAAGCCTGACATATCTTTGTGACTGGAAATCTCCATTCAGTGAAACCCTGGGTAACGCCTGAAGATGATCAGCATTTTCCGGAAACAGGACGGCTTTCCTCGTTGTCGTCGAGGTTTTAAATCCCAGATCCTGCATAATTTGAAATTCTCGACTGGCTGCAGAGCCAGCATCCCCATAAGGATAAGCAAAATGTTCTGGTCTCTCGCCTAGCTGATCAGCTAAAATTTTTCGTCCCTGATCAGCTTCTTCTCTAACCTGATCAGGAGAAAGTTTTCGTAATGCATAATGGTTAATTGTATGAGCACCAATGGTCACAAGTGAGTGGGTATTAAGTTCACGGATCTGATCCCAGGTCATGGAGCATGATTGACATAACTCCCTCCAGTCAAAACGATATTGATTAGCCATTTTTTCTGCTTCAGCGTATTGTTTTTCATGCGAAAGGCTTCTCAAAGCCCAGTAGACCACATTAAATGCTGAATATTTTTCAGCTGTCGTCCTCGTAGTAAAATCAAATAACTGGCCGTCTATCGTGACTGAAATTCGATCATGTTGATCAATAATTTGCTCCAGCACTTCCCACCACATGAACACTTTTCCATCAGGAAAACCAGTACATATATAAACGGTAAATGGTGCATCATTTTTCTCAAAAACAGGCCGTGCACAAGTCAGGTTATCTAGATAACCATCATCCAGAGTAAAGGTCGCAAACTTGCGATCAAATTTCTTATTGATTAGCCGATCATGCACCTCATCCAGAGAAAGAATATCGTATCCAGATTCTTTTACCTGCTTAATCGTAGCATCAAGAAATTCCGGCGTGATATCCAAAATACGGTTGGGTGAGAATCCTGTTATATCGGTTTGTGGACGAACGTGATGGAGTGTAAAAATGACACCGACACCGCTCCAGGCTGGTTGCAATAGTCGGTATGCTCTTGTGTGATACAACACATCCAGTGCCGTACGCATAAGATTCTTTTTTATTGGTGTCATAACATCCTGTTAATCATTCAACATCAGTATCTGATCATAATACAGTTTCACATCATCCAACATCTTTTGAATAGAGAACTGTTTTTTTATATAGCTCTGTATCTCCCTGGTTCTCGAAACCATTTGCTCATGATTTTTCATTGCAGCGATCAATGCATCGGCAAGTGCCGATACATCACCGGCTGGAATAAGATCGTGCTTATAGGGCCCGTAGATTTCTGGAATTCCTCCGACCCCGGTAGAAATCAGTGGGCAACCTGCAGCAAGTGCCTCTAATACAATATAAGGAAATGATTCGGCCAGTGAAGGCATAACAACACAACGGCCTGACTTAAAGACTTCTCTGGCTGGATAAATTGGAGGTGATATCTTAACTGTGTGTCTTAACTCTGCTGACGCATCAACTTTTTTCCTGAAGTATTCTTCATCAGGACCCGCGCCAACGATCAGGACTTTTATCCGATGATTTTTCTGGACTTTCGTAATGGCCTGTAAAAGAACATCGATTCCTTTTAACATCCTCAGCTCACCAACAAAAACAAAATCATATTCAGCTTTTTTATCCGACCAGCTTTGAAACTCTTCTTCCTTCAAACCATTATGGATGATCTTGTAATCACAAGGGAAACAACCCAACTTTTTCTGATAAGTGTCAGCACTGAACTGACTTTCAAAGATTAATCCATTCGTTTTTTTCTTTAACAACCTTTCCAGTCCAAGATATAAAATACCGACAGGGGTATTAATTCCGTAGTGCAAAGAACCACCATGAGGCGTATACACTGTTTTTAAATCAGGACGGAGAGATGATGCAACCAGGCGAACATAGGCGCCCCCTTTAGCGCCGTGTCCATGGAGGATATCAGGTTGTACTTCTTTACAAAACTCTGATAACGTTTTAAAAACCTTAATATCTGAATAACTTAAAGTCCTGCTCATAGGAATCTTCCTGATTCCTAAAGAACAAATTGAGGAAAGTTCGATAAATACTCTCTTCGCATTATCATCCTCCGTCGATGCATCATAAATCACTCCAACGGACATACCTTCTGCAACCTGGCCGCGCACAAGATCGCATACATGTCTGAACAATCCACCAATAGGTGATCTGAAACAGTGAATAATCTTTATGGAAGATTTTTTATG
>JALSSM010000024.1 GCA_026984275.1 Gammaproteobacteria bacterium | reverse complement strand
AGGCATGCTCTGGAAAATGGCGTTATGCTCACTATCAATGGGCAGTAATTCTGCGGCACTCGCCTTTATGGCATCCATAAAAAGCTGGCCAGACATCACCAGCGCTTCCTTATTAGCCAGCATGACACGTTTACCAGCTTTTGCTGCGGCCAATGTAGGTAGTAAGCCAGCTGCCCCGACAATACCAGCCATGACATACCTGGCCTCTTCCATCATGGAGACTTGTTCCAGACCAGCAATACCAGAAAGGACTTCTGTCTGACTACCCGACTGTTTGAGTTTTTTCGCCAGTTGTTCAGCACTGTCATAGTCTGCCATCACGGCATATCGCGGTTGCCATTCCTGACACTGATTGAACAATTCATCTACATTTCGATTGGCGGTTAATGCCGTGACAAAAAACTTCTGATCGTGGCGAGCCATAACATCGAGTGTATTAACACCAATAGTCCCAGTTGATCCAAGAATTGTGACACCAATCATACAATCGTTCCAAGGACTATCAGACCGGCTGTAAATATCGGCGCAGCGGCGGTCAGACTGTCAATTCTGTCCATAACACCGCCATGACCCGGCAAGATATTACCACTGTCTTTTTTCCCGGAGATTCGTTTGACAACACTTTCTGTCAGATCTCCCAGTACTGAAACCATGGCTGTGACCAGGCAAAGCAGGATCATAGCCGTTGAGACTTTTTCTGAATGAGTTAAATAAGGCAGTATCAGCATCGTAATGATAAGAACGGCGAATAAGCCACCCAATACACCTTCCCAGCTTTTCCCAGGGCTTATCTTGTCGGCCAGCTTATGGCGGCCCAGTGCACGTCCTGCAAAATAGGCACCGATATCGGCTGTCCAGATCAGAGCCAACAGAAATAATACCCACTCTGGACCAAGTTCCGGGTGGCCATGTAAGAAAAGAAGACTCATCCAGGCCGGGATAAGAACAACAAATCCTATGATCAGGAAAAGTAAACGATTTTGCCGGGGAAGCGAACCTTTAATTTGCGAAGAAATAATGATGATTAAAGCAATCAACCACCAAAGACAAGCCGCTATCAAAAAAAGATTCATCGATGATTGTGTAATCAAAGGATAGCTGACAAACATTAGCGCCGTGATAACGCCTGTATAAATTATTTTTGATTGAGCAGATTCAAAACCCGATAAACCAACCCATTCCCATGCCCCGATCAAGATGATCAAACCCAGAATAACAGCCACTGCAGGTGTCGATAAATAATAAATGGATCCCAGTACCAGAGGAGCCAGAATCAGTGCTGTGATAATTCTCTGTTTAAGCATACCTTGTTTTAAGCGTTTTCCACCTGCTCTCCGGTTCGACCAAAACGGCGTTGCCTTGATCCAAACGATGCCAGTGCTGCATCGAAATCATCATCGTCAAATTCTGGCCAGAGTTTTTCAGTAAAGTACAGCTCAGTATAAGCCAACTGCCATAAAAGATAATTACTTATTCGTTGCTCGCCACCTGTGCGAATGAATAAATCTGGCTCTGGAAGATCACTGATACAAAGGTGTTGTTGAATGATGTCAGGAGAAGTCTCTTCTGGCATCATCTCACCAGCAGCCACCTTCTGAGCAATTTGCTGGACAGCCTGAGTCATATCCCAGCGGCCACCATAATTTGCGGCAATGACCAATGTTAATCCACTATTGTTCTTTGTGAGTTCTTCTGAGTTTTTAATCAGCTCCTGTAGTTTTGGCGGCAAGGCCGTCAGATCACCTATCATCCGTAATCGAACGTTATTTTTATTGAGGTTTTTGACTTCCTGTTGGAGAGCTCGAACAAAGAGTTCCATTAATAAAGTAACTTCACGTTGAGGACGGCGCCAGTTCTCGCTACTGAAAGCAAATAGGGTCAGGACATCAATGCCTTTCTTTCCACATGCACGCACGATCTTTCTAACAGTATCAACACCGGCTCGATGGCCTGCAATTCTTGGTAGGTTTCTGCCTTTGGCCCAACGACCATTGCCATCCATAATAATGGCTACGTGACGTGGCAGTGAATCAGTCATAGATAATGTTTTAAAAACACTCAGTTGAAAGACAGGCTAAATTTCCATCAATTCTTTTTCTTTATCGGCAAGTAGTTCATCGATTTGTTTTACATGTGCATCAATAATCTTCTGTACACGATCTTCAGCTTTACGCTGATCATCTTCAGAGATCTCTTTTTCTTTTAACAGATCCTTAAAAGTGGTGTTTGCATCACGACGAATATTGCGTAAAGCAACCTTGGTTTGTTCACCTTCTGCCCTGACCACTTTGATTAAATCCTTTCGGCGTTCTTCGGTCAATGGCGGTAATGGTATTCTGATAACTTCACCGGCTGTACTTGGGTTAAGTCCAAGATCGGAATTCATGATCGCTTTCTCGATTTCCTGAACCATTGGTTTTTCCCAGGGAGTCAGAGTTAATGTGCGGGAATCCTGAACATTGATATTGGCTACCTGACTGAGTGGTACTTGTGAACCATAATATTCAACAGTCACATGATCGAGTAATGAAGGATGTGCTCTGCCAGTTCGGATCTTGGCCAGATCCAGTTTCAGTGCTTCGATACTTTTATTCATGCGTGTATCCGCATCTTTTATGATTTCGTCTATCATCCTTTTTCCCTCTTACTTTAAACCCATCACATCAATCGAATCTATGATACCAGTGTGCCTTCGTTTTCACCCTGCGCCGCACGTAAAATTGAGCCCTTAGCTGTCATGTCCAGAACCCGCAAAGGCATGTTGTTATCGCGGCAGAGAACAACCGCCGTCTGATCCATGACCGCCAGTTTTTTCGTCAGTACTTCATCATAAGTTAATTCATCATAACGGATAGCATTAGCCTCTTTATGCGGATCAGCGGTGTAAACACCATCAACCTTGGTTGCTTTGATCATCAGATCAGCCTTGATCTCGATGGCTCTGAGACTGGCGGCAGAATCAGTGGTAAAAAAAGGATTACCGGTACCCGCAGCAAAGATCACAACACGACCTTTTTCGAGGTGGCGAATAGCACGGCGACAGATATAGTCTTCACAGATCTCATGGATCTTAATCGCAGACATGACTCTGGCAAACATACCATTCTGTTCAAGCTTATCCTGAATGGCCAATGCATTGATTACTGTGGCCAGCATGCCCATATGATCGCCACTCACCCTGTTCATACCGCCCGCAGCAAGTCCTTCACCACGAAAAATATTGCCGCCACCGATGACGATGGCGGCCTGGATCCCGGCGTCAATCAGAGATTTAATTTCTTCAGCAACATTTTGCATGACTTCCGGGTTAATCCCGTAATCATCATCACCCATCAGGGCTTCACCGCTTAATTTGATGAGAACCCGGCGGTTAATATCTGAAGAACTGGTCAATGCTGCATCCTCTCCGACTGATTTATATTTTACGATTTTTTAGCGGCCTGCGCCTGTGCCTCAACTTCAGCAGCGAAATCTTCCTCTTTCTTTTCAATCCCTTCACCGACTTCAAAACAGGTAAATGATTTGACTGTCGCATTTGCAGCTGACAACAATTTACCGACCGTTTGATCCGGATCTTTGACAAAAGGCTGGCCTGTTAACGTGATTTCACCAATAAACTTTTTCATCCGGCCTGTGATCATCTTTTCGATAATTTCAGGTGGCTTTCCACTTTCAGCCGCCTGTGCCATAAAGATGTCTTTTTCTTTTTCCAGCAGTTCTGGAGAGACCTGATCTTCACTCACGCAAACCGGACGGACAGCCGCAACATGCATCGCCACATCTTTCGCCAGTGTTTCATCACCACCTTCCAGTTCGACAACCGTTCCAATGCGAGAACCGTGTAGATAAGACCCCAGAAGACCATCTGTTGCGACAACAGTAAAACGACGTACATTGATATTCTCACCAATTTTCGCCACCAGGTTATCGCGACTGATTAAAACCGTATCACCACCTTCTTCCAGTGGAAGTGCATTCAAGGCCTCAATATCTTCAGGTTCATTAGCCAGAATGCAGTGAACGACCTTCTCGGCAAATCCCTGAAAATCGTCTGACTTGGTTGCAAAATCAGTTTCCGCATTGATTTCGACCATGGCCACTTTCTTGCCACAGTCAGAAGCCGCGATCCGGATCACACCTTCGGCAGCGATTCTTCCTGATTTTTTGGCCGCTTTCGCCGTACCCGCTTTGCGCATCATTTCAATGGCTTTTTCCATGTCGCCATCACATTCTGTTAATGCTTTCTTACATTCCATCATGCCAGCGCCTGTGCGCTCGCGAAGTTCTTTAACCATAGCAGCGGTTATCTGCATTTTGATTACCTCGTTCTAATTCTATTGTTCGTGAGTGATCCTGACTTTTATTCTGCTTTGTCAGCGTCATCACCCGGAGCTTCTTCAGTTGCTGGTGCTTCCTCAGTGGGTTCTGTCACCGATTCGGGAACTTCTTCTTCAGCAACCTCAATATATTCTCCTTCACTTTCTGTTGATGCGCCAGGAATCACCTGCCTTCCATCCAGCACAGCGTCAGCAGCAGCGGACGTATATAGTCTGATTGCACTGATCGCATCGTCATTGCCGGGGATGACATAATCAACACCCTTTGGTTCACAATTGGTATCGACAACAGCAACAACAGGGATCCCCAGTTTGTTTGCTTCAGCAATGGCAATTTTTTCGTGACCAACATCGATAACGAACAACACATCAGGAAGACCTTTCATGTCTTTGATACCACCGATGTTGTTTTCCAGCTTTGCCATTTCACGAGTTAACATCAGTTTTTCTTTTTTGCTACGTCGATCGAACGTGCCATTTTCCTGCATCTCTTCGAGTGCTTTAAGACGATTGATCGATTGTTTAACTGTTTTGTAGTTAGTCAGCATTCCACCCAACCAACGACGATTGACATAAGGCATGCCACATCGAATGGCTTCCTCTTTAACCGCATCTGTTGCTGATCGTTTGGTGCCAACGAATAAGATATTGCCTTTTTTAGAAGCGACCTTACCGATAAAATTCAGGGCATCATTGAATCTTGGAAGTGTCTCTTCCAGGTTGATAATATGGATTTTGTTACGATCCCCAAAGATATAAGGGGCCATTTTAGGATGCCAATATCGGGTTTGATGCCCGAAATGAACGCCAGCCTCAAGCATCTGGCGCATACTTACGTCTGCCATTAGATTTCTCCTGTCAGGGTTAGATTTCACATGCACCCTGCAGCCGACCCCCGAAATGAAATATTTCTAATGGGCACCCCAGCGAACAGTTTGGTGTATGCTCGTAGTTAATTAAGTTGCCTGATATAGCCCCAAAATCCAAAAACAAAAGATTAGTTGCTTATCAAGCCGCGCATTTATACCATATAAGCCTTCCGACAACAATTAAAAGTGACTAAAACGTGTCCGTAACTATTAAAACTCCTCAAGAGATCGA
>JALSSM010000023.1 GCA_026984275.1 Gammaproteobacteria bacterium | reverse complement strand
CCGATAACGCCACGTGAAAGTTTTCCCAGCGTATAAAACTCTTCTGTCAGTAACTGTCCGGTAGAGACGATCGCAAAAGAATCACGACCGTATTTTGTCTGGATTCGTTTGATCTCGTCGGCCATGTGATCCAGTGTCGAATCCCAGTCTGCTTCACGGTAAGGTTCAGTAATATTGTCACGTACCAGCGGGTTATTACCACGACCGGAAGACTCGAATAATTCATGCTCGAAGATCCCTTTGACACAAAGCTTACCCCGATTTACATCGGCCCCACCAACACCACGTGAAGCGACAACTTTTCCTTCCGCATTGGTTCCAACTTCAATCGAACAACCGGTTGAACAATAACCACAGGTTGAATAGGTCCAGTCAGTGACCTCTTTATCAACAATTTTTATCGGGTTCTTTTGATCTCTTCCAAATAACATATTAACGTTTCCAGCTTATGAATTTTTTACTTCGATCATTCCACTCTTAGTGATCCGGGTTTCATAGGTTTTTACGGTCTCTGACTCATCCTCGAGACAGGCCCCCGTTTCCAGATCAAAATGTTGTTTATACAAAGGCGAAGCAACCACAGGCCGACCATTCAGATCACCGACAATTCCTCTTGATAAAACAGATGCTTTACCAATCGGATCAAAATTACTGATCGCATAGACTTCGTCACCGCGCCCTGTGCGGAAAATAGCCACCTGATCATCTCCCACCAATGCACAGACACCATCATTGATGATCAGATCATCAAGCGCACATATTTCTATCCAGTCTTCCGAGTTTATTTTTTCTACCACGGCATTCATTACCCAACTTTCCTGAATTCAATTTTTTCTTCTTCCGTCGCCGGTCTGATCTGATCACGTTCCTGTACGAAAACCACGTTGTTGTCTTCCTTGTCACTGTTGATGAAATGACGGAAGCGTTTAACCTTTTCAGGATCTTCGATGGTTGTTTTCCATTCACACTGATAAGTGTCCACAATATGACTCATTTCTTCTTCCAGCTGATCACATAAACCGAGCTTGTCATCAATTACAACCTGTTGTAGATATTCCAGACCACCTTCCATGTTTTCCATCCAGGTCGAGGTCCGTTGCAGACGATCACCCGTACGCACATAGAACATCAACACGCGATCGATATATTTGATCAGGGTTTCTTTATCCAGATCGGAAGCAAACAAATCGGCATGTCTGGGCTTCATACCGCCATTACCGCAGACATAAAGATTCCAGCCATTTTCGGTCGCGATCACACCAATATCTTTACTCTGGGCCTCAGCACATTCGCGGGTACAACCTGAGACGGCAAATTTGATCTTGTGAGGAGCGCGCAGACCCTTGTAACGATTTTCAAGTTCGATGGCGAGACCGACACTGTCGTCAACACCATAACGACACCAGGTACTACCGACACAGGATTTGACTGTGCGTAGAGATTTGGCATAGGCATGGCCAGACTCAAAACCGGCATCGATCAGCTCTTCCCATATATCCGGTAATTGATCCAGTCGCGCACCAAAAAAGTCGATACGTTGCCCGCCTGTGATCTTGGTATACAGGCCGTACTTACTGCCGATATTACCCAGAATTGTGAGCTTTTCTGGTGTGATTTCACCGCCGGCAATTCTTGGAATAACAGAGTAGGTTCCGTCTTTTTGCATATTGCCCAGATAGCGATCATTGGTATCCTGCAATCCGGCATGTGGTTTTTCCAGCACATAATCGTTCCAGCATGATGCGAGAATGGATCCGACAGTGGGTTTACAAATATCGCAACCTCGACCAGTGCCATGTTTCTCGATCAATTCTTCAAACGATTTGATCTCTTCAACTCTGATCAGGTTATATAAATCCTGTCGGGTATAAGGAAAATGCTCGCAAAGATCGGTATTGACCTCCATGCCCATATTTTCCATTTCAGCGTTCATCACCTGCGTCATCAGGGCAACACAACCACCGCAACCGGTGCCCGCGTTGGTTTCAGATTTCAGTGCGCCAACCGTGGTGCATCCTGCCTGAACAGCCGCATTCAGATCACCTTTCGTGACATTATTACAGGAACAAATTACAGCCGAATCAGGCAGTGCATCGACACCCAGTCCAACAGCACTACCATCACGATCAGGCAGGATCAGCACATCAGGATGCTCTGGCAACTCCATATCATTGAGCATCATCTGAAGCAGATTACCGTAAGCATCTGCTTCGCCGATCAGGATGCCACCAAGCAGATGTTCGCCGTCATGACTGACCACCAGTTTCTTATAAATGCCGGTTGGCTCATCGATATAAGTATAATTTCGACAACCGGTCGTGATACCGAGTGCATCACCAAAACTGGCAACATCAACGCCCATGAGTTTCAGTTTGGTGCTCATATCCGCACCCGTGAAACTTTCCTGCTTTCCCTGTAAATGATCGACCGCAACCTGCGCCATTGAGTAACCCGGCGCCACCAGCCCGAAAATCTGGTTGTTCCACAGAGCACATTCACCGATCGCATAGATGTCAGGATCACTGGTCTGGCACTGATTGTTGATCTCGATTCCACCTCGGGAACCCACATCCAGCCCGCAGTCTCGAGCCAGTTCATCTCGTGGTCGAATCCCCGCAGAAAAGACGATCAGATCAGTCTCCAGTGATTCGCCATCTTCAAATTCCATGCGGTTGATCGTCGAGTTGCCATCCGTAATGTTGACGGTATTTTTTGAGGTATGAACCCTGACACCAATTTCTTCGATCTTGTTACGCAGAATGGCACCACCACCTTCGTCAACCTGTACCGCCATCAGTCGCGGGGCAAATTCGATCACATGAGTTTCTAGCCCCATATCCTTGAGTGCCTTTGCCGCTTCCAGGCCTAACAAACCACCGCCGACAACAGCCCCCACTTTTCCTTTTGCGCCCGCTGCGGTCATGCCTTCCAGATCTTCGATTGTTCTGTAAACAAAACAACCTTTGCGATCTTTTCCGGGAACAGGAGGAACGAAAGGATAGGAACCCGTTGCCAGAATTAACTTGTCATAACTGACTTCCAGACCTTGTGCAGATTTGACCGTGTTATTATCACGATCAATGGAAATAGCCTTGTCATTGAGGTGAACTGTCACACCATGCTGTTCATAAAAACCATCTTCGACCAGTGACAAATCTTCTGCCGTACTGCCCGAGAAAAAAGCTGACAGATGAACCCGATCATAGGCATACCGGGGCTCTTCACAAAAGGTGATAACTTCAAAATCGTCAGACTTTTCTGATCCAACCAGAAATTCGATGAATCGGTGGCCAACCATACCGTTACCGATAATGACTATGCGTTGTTTACTCATATCTACCTGAAAAAACGATTAACAATAAAACACTATCAGCAATAACAGTGCCAGTTTATATCTGTTTGTTTTTATTGATATTTATTATATTTTTATGGGATTCGTTGCCGATTATTGCCCCAAAGGTGGGTCTGGCTGATCAGACTCGCACCAGTTTGGTGCGCCGCATCAAAATAGCTTGATCAGCAGCACAACAACAAGGGTCATAAGAATAAACGAAACGCTTTTCCAGAAAACAACCGGATCGCGTTCCAGCAAAGGGGGGCGGCCTTCTCTCAAAAATTCTGTATTGGGATGACGCAGATCAAACATAAACTCAGACAGTTCTTCATAACGTTTTTCTGGATCAGGATGCACTGCCTTCCTGATCGCACCATCTACCCAGACAGGTATCTCACGCTCATCTTTTTTAACGGGTTGATATTTTAATTTTTTTTGTGCCGCTTTCGTCGTTGCTTTCCCGACGTGCTCACCATAGGGAAGTTCTCCAGTTAGCATTTCATAGGTGATCACTCCCAATGAAAAAAGATCTGAGCGAGGTGTCCCCTTTTCATCCAGCAAATATTCAGGTGCCGTATAATGCTCTGTCCCCAGAAGATGATCCCGCTCAACAGGCGTGCTGATCTCCATCACACCAGCCACTTTGGTAGAGCCAAAATCAATGATTTTCACCGTCCCCGAAGTATCGATCATGATATTGTCGGGTTTCAGATCCTGATGCAGCATTTCCAGCCGATGGAATGCTCGTAAGCCTTTAATAATTTGTTCAACGATACCACGCACGGTTTCCAGATCCGGTTTCGGATTGTCGGTCATCCATTGAGCCAACGTCTGTCCTTCAATAAACTCCGTCACGTAATACATGAAATTTCGTTGGCGAGTGTGCTCACAGGGTTTCAATACATGAACACTGCTAATCCGTCGGGCGATCCACTCCTCCATCAGGAACCGTTCAAGATAGGCTGGATCATCCTGATAATTAACAGACGGGGTTTTCATGATCACCTGCGCATCTGTCTCAGTATCCTGCGCAAGATAAACCTGGGTTCGTTTACTGGCATGTAATTCTCGAATGATCTTATATCCATCCAGGATCATTCCCGGTTCCAGTTCTGGCGGAAATGGCAATTCAGTCAGCTGTTGATAAACATCATCTGCGTCCTGATTTGGCAGTTCTTCCACCAAAGCAACCTGAACCGTAAGATTATCCGTACTACCATTTTCATAAGCCGCCTCAACGATCAATTTAGCCGCCGACTCCAGATCATTTAAATGATCATTAACAGCCTTGATCATCAACTTTGGTTCTACATCTTCATACACACCATCCGTGGCAAACAAGAAGATATCTCCTTCAGTTACCTGTAATGTCTGGTAGTCGATATCAAGACGGAAATTGACGCCCATAGCGCGACTAAGAAAATTTTTATCTTTGGAAACCCAGACGCGATGATCGCTAGTGATTTGCTCCAGAACATTATCCCGTAAACGATAAATTCGGGTATCACCCACGTGGAAAATATAAGCCGTTGTTGACTTGATGATCATTGCACTCAATGTGCAGACCATACCTTTGTTATCTTCACGAAAATGCTGGCCTTGCATCGTCTGGGTATACAACCAGGAGTTGGTAGCGGTCAAAACTTGTTGTGCCGACTTCTTCACCGACCAGGCTTCAGAAGTACAATAATAGTCTTCCAGAAATCCTGTTACGGTCGCTTCACTGGCGATATGTCCGACATCGCTACTGCTGATCCCATCGGCCAGGGCGATGGCGATTCCTTTTGAAGTCAGTTGGGGTTCTTCCGGAATATAAATGCCATGAAAATCCTGATTGATTTCCTTACGGCCTTTATCGGAATATTGTCCAACAGATACTTTTAACTGACGGGGCATTTTTTTATTTTTCGAGTCTATGATCGGAAATGGCCGGGCTGTCTCTTAATAATAACAACCCGGCCCGCCTGTTGATTAGCTTACATCGATCATCTGCACTGTTCCATCCGGAAGCGTCTCGGCAATCGCACCTTTCGGTTCTTCCATGAAAAGAATGGTTATGACGCCTAACACCGCTGCCCCGCAGATCACAAAGAAAAATGTCTGTGGCGTT
>JALSSM010000022.1 GCA_026984275.1 Gammaproteobacteria bacterium | reverse complement strand
GCAAGCCAAAATGGTGATTAAGGATGAATTATATCTGAGCATGCTGGTTGATCGTGCAACAAAACGAGTTGCAATTATGGTCTCTTCAGAAGGTGGCATGAACATAGAAGAAGTCGCTGAACAGACACCGGAAAAAATCTTTTCACTAACCATTGACCCGATCATGGGATTGCAGGCCTATCAAAGCCGTCAGTTGGGTCATGCATTGGGACTGAACAAAGATCAACGTATACAACTGGACAGCATGCTGAAATCTTTTTACCGCTTGTTCATGGAGAAAGATCTGAGTTTGATCGAGATCAATCCACTCATCATAGATGATGAAGATAACCTGCAAGCATTGGATGCCAAAGTGACGATAGATGATAACGCGCTTTTCCGCCAGCCTGAACTGGCTGAATGGCGTGATCCGGAACAGGAAGATCCTGTCGAGAGTGAGGCGAGACGTTTTGATCTGAGTTTTGTGCGACTGGATGGCGAGATCGGTTGTATGGTCAATGGTGCCGGATTAGCCATGGCGACCATGGACATTATAAAACTGCACGGCGGTGAACCGGCTAACTTCCTTGATGTCGGGGGTGGCACAACGGCAGAGAAGGTTGCAGAAGCGTTTAAGCTGATCGTCTCTGATCCAAAAATCAAAGCCATTCTGGTGAATATTTTTGGTGGTATTGTGCGCTGTGATCTGATCGCTGATGGTGTGATAAAGGCAGTAAAAGAAGTGGGCATTACCATTCCTGTCGTGGTCAGACTGGAGGGCACGAATGTGGAACAAGGTAAAGCACTTCTGGAAAAAAGTGGTCTGGATGTCATCACCGCTGATGATCTGGATGATGCGGCATTGAAAGCTGTTGCAGCAGCAAAGGGAGAACTCTGATGGCGGTATTGATTGATGAAAACACAAAAGTCATTTGCCAGGGTATTACCGGATCGCAAGGCACTTTTCATTCACAACAAGCCATCGAATACGGTACAAAAATGGTCGGTGGTGTGACGCCCGGACGCGGTGGCGAGACCCACCTCGATCTACCGGTTTACGACACCGTTTATAAAGCTGTGATGGAAACAGGGGCGGAGGCAAGCATGATCCTGGTTCCTCCAGGATTTGCAGCTGAAGCCATTGTTGAGGCCGCCGAAGCCGGGATCAAAGTCATTGTCTGTATCACTGAAGGTATTCCGGTTCTGGATATGCTCAAGGTCAAAACCAGCCTCATGCAATACCCGGAAACGACACTGATCGGCCCCAACTGCCCCGGTGTTATTTCACCCGGGAAATGCAAAATCGGTATTATGCCCGGCAGTATTCACAATCCCGGTAGCATAGGAATTGTTTCAAGATCAGGCACACTCACCTACGAGGCGGTACACCAGACCAGCCAGATCGGAATGGGGCAAAGTACCTGTATTGGTATCGGGGGTGATCCGATCAATGGTATGAATTTTATCGATTGCCTGACCCTGTTTCAGGAAGATCCTGACACCTCAGGCATTATTATGGTTGGCGAGATCGGTGGCAGTGCTGAGGAAGAAGCGGCTGAATTTATCAGCAACCATGTCACCAAACCAGTCGTTTCATATATTGCCGGTGTGACAGCTCCAAAAGGAAAACGCATGGGCCATGCCGGCGCGATCATCGCGGGCGGCAAGGGAACAGCAAAAGATAAATTTGCAGCGCTGGAATCTGCCGGAGTTGCGACCACACATTCTCCAGCTGAACTGGGATCAACACTGGCAGATTTAATGAAATGAGTAAAAATCTCCGAGTCGCGCTGGCACAACTCAATCTTCATGTGGGCAATATTCAGGGCAATACTGATCAGATCATTAGTGCAGCGATAAAAGCGCGTGATGAACTCAAGGCCGATGTCATTGTTTATCCTGAGTTGAGTATTACCAGCTACCCACCTGAAGATCTGTTACTCCGGCCACATCTCTACCAATTGGTCGATGAAGCACTGAACAGAATTTGTTCGGATGCAAAAGGAATTGATCTGATCGTCGGTTATCCACGTCGGGAGAATGACCAACTATTCAACAGTTGCTCCCTGATCCGTGATGGAAAAATTGCGGCCACCTACGACAAACAATATCTGCCGAATTACAGTGTTTTTGATGAGAAACGTTACTTCACTCCCGGTGATAAACCGCAGGTGATCGATATTAAAGGAATGCCTGTTGCCCTGAGTATTTGTGAAGATGTCTGGACTCCGGGCACGGGCAAACAGGCGCGAGAAGCCGGAGGAAAACTCCTGATCAATCTCAATGCCTCGCCCTATCACAAGGATAAATCAGGCGAACGCCAGATCGCACTGGAAGCCAATATCAAAGAAGGACAAATGCCCATCGTCTATGTCAATCTGGTGGGTGGTCAGGATCAACTGGTCTTTGATGGTGGCTCGCTGGTCATGAATGCTGATGCTGAATATTGTTTTTCTGCACCTGTTTTTGAAGCTGGTGTTTATGTTGTGGAAATATCTTCTGATGGCAGGATTAGTCACGATTATCCATCGCAACCACAGATTTTATTACCTGAAGAAAGCATCTATAAGGCATTGGTTCTCGGTGTCAGAGACTACGTCACCAAGAATGGTTTTAAAGGTGCCGTCCTTGGGTTATCCGGTGGCATTGATTCTGCACTGACCGCCGCCATCGCCGTTGATGCATTGGGAAACGACAATGTAGAAGCCGTATTAATGCCCTCACGTTACACCGCAGAAATCAGTAATGAAGATGCCATCATCGAAGCGGAAGCTTTGGGGATCAAATACGATATTATCCCGATCAAAAAACCTTTTGATGCATTTATGGAAAGTCTGGCAGACGTTTTTGCAGGCACTGATCCGGATACAACGGAAGAGAATATTCAGGCTCGCTGCCGTGGTGTGATCCTGATGGCGATCTCCAATAAAACCGGAAAGCTATTACTCACAACCGGGAATAAAAGCGAAATGGCTGTCGGATATGCAACCTTATACGGTGACATGAATGGTGGTTATGCTCCGCTAAAAGATATTTCAAAGTTATTGGTCTATCGATTGTCTTCGTGGCGAAATACCGTTTCACAAGTGATCCCTCAACGCGTGATCGATCGGCCACCTTCGGCGGAGCTGGCACCGGATCAAAAAGATTCTGATAGCCTGCCTCCCTATGAAATTCTCGATCCTATCCTTGAAGCTTATATCGAACGTGATGAAACGCCGGATCAGATCATTGCTGAAGGATTCGATCCCGCTGTCGTCAGAAGAATTGTGACACTGGTTGATCGGAACGAATATAAACGGCGCCAGGCTGCGCCGGGTGTACGGATCACAAAACGTGCTTTCGGGCGGGATCGTCGCTATCCGATCACCTCAGGTTATCGGGAATTTTGATCCTGTCTCTCAAAGATCGTTTGCTACGTGGCATTTTCTGGCTTCAACTTGAGATCCTTCAATATCGTTCAGGATGACAAACAACCTCAATTGAACAAGCGTTGTTATCCTGGGCAGCGCGAAGGATCTCAACAACGAAAGCTAACAAATCACAGCTTTACCCTTCCATGAGAAAAATCATCCACATCGACATGGATGCTTTCTTTGCTTCAGTCGAACAACGCGATCACCCTGAATATCGTGGAAAACCATTGATCGTTGGTGGCGATCCGAACAAACGCGGTGTGGTTGCCGCCTGTAGTTATGAGGCACGAAAGTTCGGCATCCATTCAGCCATGCCAGCCTCACGTGCCAGACGCCTGTGCGCGGATGCCATTTTTGTCAGGCCCCGCATGGATGTCTATCGTGAAGTCTCTGAGCAGATTAGAACCATCTTTCGTCAGTATACTGATCTCGTTGAACCATTATCACTGGACGAAGCTTATCTTGATGTCAGCCAGTCTGATCAGCACAAAGGATCGGCCACACTGATCGCAAAAGACATCAAACGATCAATCTTCGAGGCAACAAACCTGATCGCTTCCGCCGGTGTTTCTTATAATAAGTTTCTTGCCAAGATCGCATCGGATATGGATAAACCCGATGGACTTTATCTGATCACACCAGAACAGGGACAACAATTTGTCGAGCAATTAGCGATCAGAAAGTTTCATGGGATTGGTAAGGCAACAGAAGCAAAAATGAAAGCGCTGGGTATCCATAACGGTGCCGATCTCAAAAATTGCACTGAAGCTCATCTGGTTGATCAGTTTGGAAAAGTCGGCAGACATTACTATCTGATCGCCCGTGGCATAGACAACCGACCTGTTGTCAGTTCGCGTGTCAGAAAATCGCTTGGCACTGAACACACCTACGATCAGGACCTGGATGATGTTGATCAAATACAAAAAGAACTGCAACAACTGGTGGCCAAAGTGGCTGATAATTTGTCCGAAAAAAAACTGATCGCCTATACCATGACCATCAAGATTAAATACGATGACTTCGAATTGATCACCCGTAGTCAGACAACAAAATCGCCTTTAACCCCTGAAACAATGATCACACTGATCCCTGATTTACTGGCAAAAACCGAGATCAAAATACGCAAGGTACGACTATTAGGTATCAGTGTGTCAAAGTTTGGTGGACTTGATCAAAAGAAGGTTCAATCCTTACCGCAGGCTGATTTATTTGGAGAACCATCATCATAGAACACAACGTCACCCTGCTGTTCCTTAATACCACGACTGGTGAACAATCTTGAAAGTTGGTTGCTAATGCGGGATGAAAATTATTAGCCTCGGGAAACAAGCAGAAACAAGTACATAAACAAGGGGTCAAGTCTTGTCTTTTGCCTTTTCATTGTCTAAACTCTGACCTATGGTCAGACCCATAAGAATTGAATTTGCCGGTGCACTTTACCACGTCACCTCACGAGGTGATCGCCAGGAAGAATCGGGATGAGAAAGACCGTAAGGACTTTCTGGCCATTCT
>JALSSM010000021.1 GCA_026984275.1 Gammaproteobacteria bacterium | reverse complement strand
CCATGTGCATCGGTCATGGTCAGGGGATTGCGACTATTTTTGAAAGAGTGTGATTTGTAGCCTGGATGGAACGCAGTGGAATCCGGGGATGGTCAACCCGGATTCCGCAGAGCTTCATCCGGGCTACCATTGCCTTCGATCAAATCCCCGCATCACAGGCCCGAAGATCACCTGATCGGACGCCTTTATTAAACCATTCCATTCTTTCTTTTGATGATCCATGTGTAAAGGCTTCACGGCGAGGAACTCTGCCAGCACTGCGCATGATCTTGTCATCCCCTACTGCAGCAGCAGCACTCAGCGCCTCTTCAATATCGCCACGATCTAAAAACTGGGTTCGTTGTTGCGTATGATTGGCCCAGACACCGGCATAGCAATCAGCCTGTAGTTCCATGCGAACCTGTATTGCATTGGACTGGGCTTTTGACGCCCGACTTTGCATTTGCCGCACTTTTTGTGAAGTGCCTGTTATCGTCTGGATATGATGACCGATTTCATGTGCCAGTACATAGGCTACGGAAAAATCCCCCTTTGCCCCCATTCTTTGTAGTTCATTCAGGAAGCCAAGATCAAGATACACTTTCTGATCACCGGGACAATAGAAAGGCCCTGAAGCGGCCTGACCCGTTCCACAAGCCGTTGGTGTCATATCGGTATAGAGCACCAGTTTGGGGGGGCGATATTGATAACCGGATTGTTGAAAGATCTGCGACCAGGTATCTTCAGTATCGGCCAGAACAACACTGACAAATTCAGCCACTCGTTGTTCCTGCTCTGTGGGCTGATACGGACCTTGTTGTTGTGGTTGCTGCTGCATACCTTGTAGTACTTCCGCCGGATCCTGACCGAGCAAAAATATCGCCACCAATGCCAGCACTATTCCCCCCCCGCCAATAGCGGCTCCTCTGCCTCTTCCCTGTCCACGTCGATCTTCTACATTTGAACTTCTTCTTCTACCCTTCCAGCGCATAATTTTCTCCTTGGATTTTTATTCTTATTTTCCTACTTTACACCGAACCCGTAAACTATTGCTATTTACCAAATTCAGAAGGAGATTCTGATGAGCGAAATAGTAACGATTGATATTCAGGATCATATCGCCGATGTCCGTTTGAATCGCCCGGAAAAAATGAACTCGCTTAATCCTGGGATGTTCGAAGCGATCGTCGATGCGGGGCAACAACTGGAAGCTGATAAGTCAATTCGTGCAATTGTTTTGTCCGGCGAAGGTCGTTGTTTTTGTGCCGGGCTGGATCTGGAGATTTTCTCTGATCAGGCTTTTTTAGAAGATCCCTTTGGCAAAGGCAAAGGTGGATTCTGGCCGAACTTTTATCAACAACCTGCTTTTATCTGGAAGAAGATGCCCGTTCCCGTCATTGCTGCATTGCATGGCGTTGTTTATGGTGGCGGTTTGCAGATCGCATTGGGCGCAGATATTCGTATTGCTGATCCAACAGTCAAAATGTCGGTGATGGAGATCCGCTGGGGACTGATCCCCGACATGTCTGCTTCGCAAACTTTACGTGATCTGGTACGTCTGGATATTGCAAAGGAACTGACTTTCACGGGCAGGGTTGTTGGTGGGCAAGAAGCACAGGAGATCGGCCTGATCACCTCTTTAAGCGAAACACCAAGAGAGTCAGCACTGGAAATGGCATCGATGATCACGACGCAAAACCCGGATGCGATCTCTTCCGGAAAATACCTGCTGGAAAATGCCTGGCATGGTGATTCAGTGGACGGCCTTCATCTTGAAGAACGACTCCAGGCAAAACTGATCAAAAGTAAAAATCAGATCGAAGCGGTCATGGCTGGAATGCAAAAAAGAAAACCTGAATTTGGGGATCGGGAGATCAATCCTTTTGATGATTTGGAATAGTCAGGGAGCTATGTAACCCGAACTTGTCATAAGC
Source organism: Gammaproteobacteria bacterium (assembly GCA_026984275.1). Classification (GTDB taxonomy): domain Bacteria; phylum Pseudomonadota; class Gammaproteobacteria; order CAJXQU01; family CAJXQU01; genus CAJXQU01. The sequence goes on along the minus strand of JALSSM010000021.1, from coordinate 3,568 downwards.
TGGCTGCCAACTCACTCCCCTGCTTGATCGCACGTTTGGCATCCAGTTCCGTTGCGACATCCGCACCACCGATCAGGTGGACATTTTCGCTGTTTAATTCTTCAGCCAGTGATCGTTCAGGTTCCTGTCCGGCACAGATGATGACATGATCGACTGGCAACAGTTTTTCTTCGCCAGCCACAACAATATGCAATCCTTCATCATCGATCTTTTTATAGGCCACGCCATTGATCATTTTCACACCTTTGTGTGCCAGCGAAGTGCGGTGGATCCAGCCAGTGGTTTTCCCTAGTCCTTCACCGATTTTTGATTCTTTACGTTGGAGTAATGTTACTTGTCGAGGCGATGGAGGAATATGTTTTTCTTTGGCAACACCACCACGTTGAGTGAACGTCATGTCTACACCCCATTCATCCATAAAGGCCGGGATGTCGAGACTGGTAGGTTTTCCTTTGTGGGTAAGAAACTCAGCAACATCAAAACCGATGCCACCTGCACCGATAATCGCAACGTTTTCCCCAACAGCAGCGCCATGAAACACATCGAGATAAGACAGGACTTTGGGATGATCAATTCCTTCGATGGCGGGTGTTCTTGGAATAACGCCTGTTGCGATGACAATCGCATCAAAATTTCCGTCAGATAATACATCAACAGTGACATGTGTTTCTAATTTCAACACCACACCCGTCACTTCAATACGACGTTTGAAATATCTGATCGTCTCGTAAAACTCTTCTTTCCCCGGTACTGTTTTTGCGATATTAAACTGGCCTCCAATCTGATCGGCTGCATCAAACAAAGTCACCTCATGACCTCTTTCTGCAGCAACCGTTGCATAGGCCAGACCGGCTGGTCCTGCTCCAACCACCGCGATTTTTTTCGGCTGCTCGGTTTTCCTGTAATTCAGAATCGTTTCATGGCAGGCACGCGGGTTAACCAGGCAGCTTGTGGTTTTCATCACAAACGTATGATCGAGACAGGCCTGATTACAGGCGATACAGGTGTTGATCTCATCGGCTCGATTTTCGGCTGCTTTTTTGACAAATTCCGGATCAGCAAGAAATGGTCGCGCCATTGAGATCATGTCGGCATCACCACGTTCCAGCACTTCTTCAGCGACAGCAGGATCATTAATACGATTTGATGTGATCAGCGGGACGGATAAAGCCTCCCGTACTTTTGCCGTCACCCAGGTAAACGCGGCTCGCGGCACCATGGTTCCTATTGTCGGGATTCGGGCTTCATGCCAGCCGATACCGGTATTGATAATCGTGGCGCCCGCTTTTTCTATCTCTTTACCCAGCTGAACGATCTCTTCCAGTGTGCTGCCCTGTTCGATCAGATCCAGCATTGAGAGTCGATAAATAATAATAAAATTTTCACCAATCGCTTTGCGTACCTTGCTCACGATCTGAATGGGTAGTTTCATACGGTTCTCATAAGAACCACCCCATTCATCGTCTCGTTTGTTGGTGTGTGTGACGATAAACTCATTGATAAAATATCCTTCTGAACCCATCACTTCGATGCCGTCATAACCCGCCTTCTGGGCCAGTTTTGCAGCATGAACAAAATCATTGATCTGTTTCTCGATGCCTTCCTGATCCAGCGCCTGCGGTGGGAAAGGTGAAATGGGTGACTGTATTGCAGAAGGTGCCACCGCAACTTTACTGTAGGCATATCGCCCTGCATGCAAGATCTGCATACAAATTTTTCCATCTTCAGCATGCACCGCTTCAGTGATCACTCGATGGTGTTCGGCTTCTTCTTCAGAGCTTAACTTTGCCGCTCCGGTGAAAACCGCACCTTCTTCATTGGGCGCGATACCGCCCGTGACGATCAGCCCGACACCGCCTTTTGCCCGCTCGGCATAATAGGCAGCCATTCGTTCGAAACCACCCGGTTGCTCTTCCAGGTTGGTGTGCATGGAACCCATCAGTACACGATTTTTTAGTTGAGTGAACCCCAGATCAAGAGGTGCCAGCAGTTTTGAATATGGATTAGTCATAACATGAATAATAAAGGGATTTCACCAAGAACGAAACAGAAGAGAAACGATTCGCTTGTTGTGACTGTTTTTCGTCTTTACAATTCAACTCATACAACCAACAATGAGAATAAAATAAGATGGAATGGCTACAAAATCTTGATCTGGGTAGTACACAACTACAAAACCTGACCGTTGTTGGAATAGAAATTTTTGTCCTGCTGGTTCTCTATTTTATCCTTAGCATGGGCATACGTTTTATTCAGAACAGATCGAAAAATTCCGCATCACTGGCTCGCTTCGAAAACCGGATCACAGGTTTTTGTAAACTGTTTCGTTTCGTTCTCAGATTATTATTACTGGGAGCATTACTGGCTGTCATCGGTCTCAACGGTTACCAATGGTATCTGGGTAATGATCTGAAAGCTTATACACTCGACCTGTTTCAGAAAATCCCACCGGGCTTCTGGAAAGGGTTGGCCATCAGTATTGCTAAAGTGATTGGTCTGATTATCGCTGCCCGTTACTTTATTCGCTTCAATGATCGAGGCATCAATTTTGTCTCACAGAAGGCCATGGATGTTGATCAGATCAAAGGCAATGATGAAAGCATCGCCTTCTTTTTCAAGCGTCTGAATTCCATTCAAAAGGTCGTGGTCTGGATATTGGTTTTTTATGCCGCCAGCTTGTGGTTCGGCCTGCCACCGATCATTGGCCATTATTTACTGATCGCATTAAAAGTGTATCTGATCATTTCGATTGGTTTGTTGCTGGTGAATGTCATGTCGGTGATCGTCGATACGCTTGATGGCTTGAGCAAACGCTATGCCGAATCAAACGATCAAGTCTATTTTTACGATCGGCTGAAGCACCTGATCCCACTTTTTCGCAGAACGCTTGAATATATAATTTATGCTGTGGTGGCAACACTGGTTTTATCACAACTCAATTTTATCTCACATCTTGCTGAATATGGACCAGGTATTATTCAAGGTATTGGCCTGTTCTTTATCGCACGGGTGATCATCGAAATTATCGGACTGTTACTCGATCGTATCGCAAATAAAGAAAGTAATACTGAAGAAGTTCAACAGCGCAACGCTACTATTTTCCCCTTGTTTAAAAGTGTCCTAGGTTGGCTGGTTTACTTCATTGTATTCATTCTTATCCTCAGAGGATTGGGGTTCGATCCGGTTCCATTACTGGCAGGTGCCGGGATTCTGGGTATGGTCATCGGGATGGGCGCGCAGTCGTTGGTTAATGATATCTTGTCGGGCTTTTTTATCATTTTTGAAAATACCCTCCGCGTGGGTGATTACATTGAAGTAGGCGATACCGTTGGAACAGTAGAATCTATTGGTCTCAGGACGACCAAAGTTCGTGGCCGCGATGGACAATTATTTATTCTCCGAAATGGTGAGCTGAACGATGTCGTTACCTACTCGCGTAATTTCGCCAATGCCGTTGTCACTGTGGGTGTCGATCATGAATCAGACATCAAAAAAGTTTATGCCGTACTCAATAAAATTGGTGAAGAAATTAAACGTGATAATCCTGATGTTCTGGAACAAACCAGAA
>JALSSM010000020.1 GCA_026984275.1 Gammaproteobacteria bacterium | reverse complement strand
CTCGGCTTCAATTTCATTAGCGTCTTGTTCTTCTACAACAAGATCACTGATCACTTCATCAGCGGAATCGGTTTCGAGAGCTTCGGTTTCGAGAGCTTCGGTTTCGAGAGCTTCGGTTTCGAGAGCTTCGGTTTCGAGAGCTTCGGTTTCGAGAGCTTCGGTTTCAGGAGCTTCAATATCTATAGCTTCATCAGGCGTAACTTCAAAACTTTCTGGCATGGAATCAACCGTTAACTCCATTGTTCCTTCAAGCTCGATGTTTTCTTCTGAGACAAGTTCTGTATCAGTCTGTTCATTTAACCCTTCTTCAGTTTCACTGATAGCCTCATCTGATTCTTCCTCAGTTTCTGATTGTGGTTTAACGGCTTCAGGTGCTATTCCTTCACCTTCTTTATCAAAAGTTGCTGTGTATTCTGAGAGGAGTTCATCCATCACCTGTTTGGATTCATTCAGTTCTTTTTCAAGTGAACTATTTTGTTGTTGTAAGGCTTCCAGTTCTTCATTATCAACGGCAGGATCCGCTGAAAGAGCCAGATCTGAATAAGGCTTAACCATTTCCTCTAAATCAGTTGCCAGTTTAGCAAATTTAGCGGCATCACGATCAACATAAACAGAGATCAGTGTTTTATAAAACGCACGTTCTCTTTTAAGAAACTCATCAACGGCTGCGTTTAACTCATCCTCATCCATATCATAGCTTTCACCGAAAACCTGAAGTAATGATTCACGACGACTTTTTTCATTACCTTTGACATTTTGAACCAGCGCTTGCGCAGCATTACGATCGGCTTTTTTACCTTTGCGCATTTTAAATATAAGGAATATACCAACAAGGGCAAGAACAACAGCAATCTCGATACCGACTGCCATTAATAATGTATTTAATGTTTCTTTATTCACAAATCTTCTCCAGGTTCAGGCGTGTTTTTTCTTCTTTTTTTCAGAAAAAACCAGCCCCCTCCAAGTAATCCAAACAAAACAGCATTTGCAGCAAGCAAAAGCAGTCCAACTTTCATCCAGTCTGTTTCTTCTGTCTCTTCTTTAACTTCGTCAGGATCGTCTTCATCATCTGCTACGGACAAAGACTCTCCAACTTTAAGCGGTGCAGATGACACAGAGATTTCTCTACCACTTTTGGTCAATGCTGAAACCTTTAACACCACATTATACTCACCAGGCATAGGCTCTTTTATGGTCACTATCCATTTGTCTCCGCGCATCGACATCTTTCCGTGTACCTGACTTTCTGTTCCATCAGGTGCAGTGATATTTGCAATGACATTAAATGTTTTACGTTCTACAAGATCGTCTTCCGGTATGACATTAATGATATGAGCTTTATCACCACTGACTTCAGCCAGCACTTTTATATCAACATCGTAAAATTTCTCATAGACTTTGATTGTTTTTTTATGTTGCCTCTTAAAAGTCTTACCATCCACAATGACACTGATGTCAAACTGTCCAGCCGTAAAACTTTGCCCCAGTCTTTGAACGAATTCATTATCAACATTCCGACTTTTAATATCCCAGACCTCCTGTATTTCCCCACCTGAAGACTGAACTATTTCCATTTCTGTCAGATCATAAAAAGCGTCTTTCTCAATTATTTTTCCATTAGCAGTTAACCAGAATTTATAGTCATATTCTTCACCAAGGAAAATGCTATTTGGTAAATCTGATGTATGTAGTTTTAGTTTTGAAACAACCATCACACGATTATCCGGATCAATAGCCGCATCAACTTTCCAGATGCCCGCTGTGGGTTTGGTAATGGTGATCAGGTCATAGCCATCCTCTTTTAACCAGGCAACATTTTTTGGTGCCGTTTTATGTGTGAATTTATCTCCACCTGGCTTTATGACGGTTGTTTCTTTGATGTCATTATTTCTGAATACCAGCAATGTGAATTCTTCGATCATCTTGTCGATCGTAAATTGATTGTCTTCCAATGGAACGGTATCTCTCGGAGCAGACTTTTCAAACATGTGCAGGAACACACGCTGAAGTTGATCAGCACTGGTGACCAGCTCAGACGATCCATCAGTACCCAATGCCAGTGCATCCATGATTTCCAGATCTGCATTTTCTGATAAAGAAATGGTATGGACTGTCACACCTTTTTTTTGTAGCTCAGGAATAAGTTGATCAATAATTCGTTGTCTTGATGCCGTACTTTCTTCTGATTTCTTTGAAACATCAACCATTCCATCTGTGAGTAAAATGATATTCCGTTTTGTTTCTGAATCAGTTTCACTCCAGTCTCTGGTTACCCTTTTCAATGCACTCTCAACATCTGTGAACAGATCGCCTGAATAAATTTTATTAGCGGATTTATTGGCCCTGCTTTTCCAATCTTTATCCACCACACCCAATTTGACCAGCGGTTTAACTTTAGTACCAAAATTCCAGACACCGGCTTGAACACCTTCTGGTAACAGACCAACCAACAACTTTAAAGCGGGTACACGTAAATTATCAGGATCATTTTTTTTCATACTCCCAGATACATCAATAATCACCCGGACATCGGCCTTTGGAGATGCTTTTTGATCAGGATCAGCAGCGACCACCACACCAGCAAAGTGGAGACATACCAAAAATATTAATGATTGAATTAAGCTTTTCATCTGTCCTGTTTATTTAAGACTTATGCTCAATGATGGCGGCCAACATCAGAAGATCTTTAAAAAATAACCTTACCCTTACTCATGGCATAACTCTTGCCTGATTCTTACAAATAATTTTTTACATACTTTCTATGAAGGGGAATTGCATGTTTAAACAACTTTGCCATTTTGGTAAAACGACACTTGCCTCACTGTTTCTGATCTCACCATTTGCTGTACAAGCTGCAGTAGATATGAATATAACCAGCTTTACGGACAATCCTGATCCGGCCGTAGCTGGTGGCGTTTTTCATTATCTGTTGACCGTTGAAAACAGTGGCGATCAGGATGCACCCAATGCGGGGTTGAGCGTCACTATTCCGGCGGAAGTTACCGTTTTAAGCGTGACACCTTCTGGAACCTGTAATGGAACGTCCCCTGTTATCTGTAATTTCGGGACATTAACAGGAACACTGGCCGGTGGTTCTCCAGTCAATATTGACATTACCCTGTTGGCAAGCAGTGCAGGCCCCTTATCAATCAGCTCAACGGCGACGGTTTCAACGTCGGCCTCTGACGGTAATGGTGGTAATGATAACTCTACCCAAGGTACAACGATCAACAGAGGCGCTGATCTGGCCGTCATATTTAATGGCTCGACACCAACCACGGCCAGTGCAGGTTCATCCTTTGATTATGTCATTGATATTCTTAACAATGGTCCTAATGATGCTGCCGATCAAAAGATTGTCCTGCAATTACCACCAGAGGTCACTTATCAATCAGGCGGTGGTTCTGGCTGGAGTTGTAGTGCATCAGGACAAATTGTTACCTGTAATCGTTCATCAGTTCTTGCAAATGCAGCGGCAGCTCCTTCACTCTCTGTCACCGCGAAAGTCACTGGTAGTTCTATCGGCACATTCACAGCACTGGCGACCGTAAGCTCCACGACTGATGATGGTGATGGGAACAACAATTCAGCAACACATGACCTGACGGTTACCGCCGGTGCTGATGTGGCGATCAGTAAATCTGTCTCACCTGATCCGGTGATTGCTGAACAGGCTGTTACTTTTACTTTAGCTGTGACCAACAATGGGCCAATGTCTTCTGACAGTGTTGTTGTAACGGATACACTTCCAGCTGACTATACGGCGATCAGCGCTTCAGGCACAGGTTGGACCTGTAATGTAGCTGGCCAGACAGTCACCTGTAATGCAGATGCTTCACTGCCTCAAGGCTCTGCTCCGGTAATTATCATCAATGCCACAGCACCACTCAATGCCCAGATCCCGGCGGCTGGTGATACTCACTCAAACACAGCCAGTCTGACCAGCTCTACCCCGGATCCTGTTTCCGGAAATGATACGGATACGGTTTTCTATAATATTGGCAGAAACCAGGCTGATCTCTCTATCTCAAAATCAAAAACGCCCAACCCTGTCGCACAAGGTAGTGCTATGTCATCAATTATTCAGGTAACGAATAATGGTCCTCAGACTGCAACAGGACCGATCAAAGTTGAAGATACACTGGCTGCCGGCGAATCCTATAATCAGACCACAAACCCTGGAACAGGAAGCGGCTGGAGTTGTAGCTATAGTCTGGCTGATGATGCAACAGGTGGTGTTGTCACCTGTACTCATGCGGGATCGCTGGCACTCAACGCTCAGACACCTGTTTTGACTATCCCAACCAAAGCCGTTGGAACAGGGGCGATGCAGAACACCGCTTGTACCAGTGGATCAGCAGGCCAGGCACCACCTGAAAATGATTTCAATACAACGAATGATTGTGCGACGGCTGGTGGAACGACTTCTACGGCCGCGACCGCCGATCTCGAACTGACGAAGACGGTTGATGATCCGAACAGTGATGGCACGCTGCAAGATACAGAAAGCACGCTCACCTACACACTGACCGTGACAAACAGAAATGACACGGGAGATACGGGTGATGCTGCCACGAATGTTGTGCTGACCGATCCTATTCCCATGTATGGCTCCAACCTGTCTACTTACGGTACAACGGGGGTCATAGCAACACCCAGTCAGGGCACCTGTTCGATTGGCTCAACAGTCAGTTGTAACCTTGGTACGATTGCAAACGGTGCATCGGCGAACGTTGTCATTACGGTGACTCGTCCTATGAAAGACGGCACCTGGACCAATAATGCCTCAGCTTTTTCTCAGGATATTGGTGATCCTGATCGAACAAATAATGCGGCTTCTGCTACCACCATTGTTGAACCCGTTGCGGATGTGGCCGTCACAGCCAAGTCTCAATCAGGTCCTGTTCTGGCCGGTGTTGAAGCCACTTATGTCATCAGCTTCAAAAACAACGGTGTGTCCGCCGCTCAGAACATAGAGGTCATTGACACATTCACCAACCTGAATGGCATGACTTATACCTTCATTAGTGCAACCTCAAACCTGTCAGGTATGGTATGTACACATGATGCACCGACTAAAAAGGTCACTTGTACGGGGGGACAGCTTACCCCTGCACTAGCAAAATCAGTCACGATCAAGATCCGTCCTGATTACAATACAAGCCTGACCTATCCACTAAATCTGGAAAATACCGCCACGATCACAACATCGACACTTGAGTCTGATGGTCCGGCGGGTGCTGTTAATCCCAACAACAGTCAGACAGCAACACTCGTTGTGAAGGATGCCAAAATAGACATGCTGGTGCAGAAACAGGACTTTGTTGATCCTTTATTCTATGACTCAGCTACACCAGCTAATAACGTCATTACTTATGAGATAAAGGTAACGAATCAGGGGCCTTCTTATGGTACCGGTATTCAGTTTGTTGATACCTTAACACCGGCCACTGGCCAGACTTTAACTTTCCTTTGCGACAAGGCG
>JALSSM010000019.1 GCA_026984275.1 Gammaproteobacteria bacterium | reverse complement strand
TGACAAAAAGACTGCATGGTCAGATCGGCTGTAAAACCAAGGCAGGCCAGATCTTTCAGCTCATCCCGCGTCATTGGGCCAGTTGTGTCCTGAGAACCCACAGTCGTCATCTTCGGTTCACAATAAATACCCGGACGGATCCCTTCAACACCACAGGCTTTACCGACCATCTTCTGGGCCAGTGTGTAACCTTTTCCTGTATCTTCAGCAGGCACCGGTTTACGGAACAGATCAGTCTCACCCAGTCCCAGTGCCTCTCGTGCACGGCTGGTCAGACCACGACCGATGATCAAAGGAATTCGACCCCCCGCTCTGGCTTCATCGAGCAGGATGTCTGTCTTCAGACTGAAATCACACAGTGTCTCGCCGGTGTCTGCATTCTTGACCACACCTTCATAAGGATAAATGTCGATCACATCACCCATGTTCATTTTTGATACGTCACACTCAATGGGTAAGGCACCCGCATCTTCCATGGTATTAAAGAAGATTGGAGCGATTTTACCACCAAGACAATAACCACCATCGCGTTTGTTAGGTATAAAAGGGATATCACGTCCCATGTGCCAAAGTACTGAGTTAGTTGCTGACTTACGAGAAGAGCCGGTACCCACAACGTCGCCCACATAGGCCAGTGGATGCCCTTTTTCTTTTAGAGCTTCGATCTGTTTGATCGGTCCAACTTTGCCCGGAACGTCGGGTGTAATACCTTCGCGTTCCATTTTTAACATTGCCAGCGCATGCAGAGGAATATCAGGACGTGACCAGGCATCAGGGGCAGGGGACAGGTCATCGGTATTGGTTTCACCAGTGACTTTGAATACAGTGACGGTGATTTTTTCTTCAAGCTCAGGTTTACTGGTAAACCATTCGCCTTCAGCCCATGATTCTACAATCTGCTTCGCATAAGTGTTACCTGCATCCATTTTTTCCTTTACATCATGGAAAGCATCAAACATCAGCAAAGTATGAGACAAGGCTTTTGCTGCAGTAGGAGCAATTTCTTCATCATCCAGTGCATCGATCAGTGGAGCAATGTTATAGCCACCGAGCATAGTACCCAGCAACTCAGTTGCTTTAACCTTATCGATCAAAGGAGAAGAAGCCTCACCTTTAGTGATCGCGGCCAGAAAGCCAGCTTTTACATAAGCAGCCTGATCAACACCCGCAGGAATACGATTGATTAGAAGATCAAGAATAAAGTCTTCCTCACCAGCCGGTGGGTTTTTAAGCAGTTCAACCAGATCAGCGGTTTGTTCAGGTGAGAGCGGCTGAGGAACAACTCCTTCAGCAGCGCGTTCTTCAACATGTTTGCGATAAGCTTCAAGCACGATAATTATCTCCAGAGTTTGTGCGACAGCATCCTTACTGCCAATTGAAATTATATTGTTATAAAAGCGAACTCTCTATTATAGAGTAAATTTGAGGAGATTCGTAGATTGGTTAGATGGTTGTAACAAAGAAAAACCTTTGTCTTTGTAATTATCCAGAGTTCAGGTTAATTAATTTGACAGTCACTGAACTGGGGCAGTGACTGTCAAATCAGGTTTGCAAGTCTACAGAGAAAGTGATGGATCTCTGTAGTTTTTTATGCGTGAAGGTTTGTTAGCTGACTTTTCTTCTGACGAGTAGAAGTGCCATTGCCGGACCCAGTAATAAGGCTACAGGTGGCTCTGGAACAGAAACAGATGAAGAAGAAATATCCAGACCGTTGACTGCAAAGTCTGAGGCACTATCACCTGCCCGGAAAACAATTTTTTCAACATCTGTAGCACTGAGTGAGATCGACTGTTTGGGGTCACCAGTTTGGGAAACAACGGATTCAAATGAATAGAAAGAACCATCGTTAAAACTGACCTGACCTACTTCAGCTGCTCCATAAAGGCCTGTGCCGTTAAAGAAATCACTCACAGTAAAGTTGTTAAGAGTCACAGCAGAACTGAAGCTAATCATAATCTCTTCAAAGATAGAATCGCCGTCATGATAATCAATTTCATCACTATAACTACCGCTATCATTGAGTCCATTGACACCAAAACCATCTGCGGTATCCCAGAACAATGTTGTATTGACTGATGGCTGCGATGAGATAGTTACCTGGAGGTCGCCAAGGTTGAGGCTAAAGTTTTGATAGCCAGCAGCATCAGACCATGCAGCATTTGTGAAATCAACAATCGTAGCTGACACCTGAGAACTTGCTAACGAACCTGCCAGCAGTACACTTGTCAGACTAATTCCTTTTAATATTTTCTTCATACTTTTTCTCTTTTGTTAAATTACTTCCCTTAGAAATAGTAAGGGTTGATAAATATATTATATTCAATATATATTATGCAGCACTTATCATGCCAAAAAATATTATGCTATAAAATCAATTGGTTATAATGGAACTTGGGAATTAAAGGGATTATTTTCTTTAAAAGTGTCGCCTTGAGGAGACACTTTCTGATTCTTGTCTACGAAATGAGATCTTTATTGAAAGAGCCGGTCAGGCAATAACGATCAACATCATGTTCATGAATATGTGATATTAAAAAGTAAATTGATTGCTATAAATATGTAAAATGGTACTGCTATGGTCATTTTTGTATTGAATCGGTACCACCTTGCCATGGTTTTCGATAAGTAATAATGCCAGACTGAGAAGGCTCATCGCACAAAGAACGATGGTTGTAAATTTATCCATATAGTGGATTAAAAGTGTTCAAACCAACGGACAGCATCAGCAATGGCCACATGCGCAGACTGGTACTGATAACCCAGTTCACCTTTTGCCTTGTCGCTGGAGAAAAACATTTTCTTTCTTGACATACGGACACCATCAACGGTGGCTCTGGGTTCTGATCCGTTAGTCAGCTTTGCCCAGGCTTCACTGATGTAGGCAATCGGCATGACGACAGAATGAGAAAGTTTTATTTTGGGTGGTTTCTGATCAGTTAGTTTTGCGATCGTTGTCAGAATTTCTTTCAGACTCATGTCTTCGCCACCTAAAATATATCGCTGTCCGATCTGGCCTTTTTCGAAGGCGAGCAGATGGCCCCTTGCTACATCTTTCACATGCACAAGGTTCAAGCCGGTGTCGACGTAAGCAGGCGTTTTACCATTGACAGCATCGAGGATCATTCTGCCTGTGGGCGTCGGTTTTATGTCGCCGGGGCCAATGGGTGTGGATGGGTTGACGATGATGATGGGTAAACCTTGTTTATCGATCAATTCTTGTACGGCCTGTTCGGCGAGAAACTTTGATCGCTTGTAATGGCCGATCATATTTTCCAATGAGACAGGTGTGTCTTCATTGGAGGGTGTGCCATCAGAATTGATTCCCAGTGTGGCGACGCTGCTGGTGTAGATCATTCTTTCTATGCCGGCATCTGCGGCAGCGAGTAATAGTGAACAGCTACCTTTGACATTTGTATTATAGATCTCGTCGGGTTTCGGGGTCCATAGACGGTAATCAGCCGCGACATGGTAAAGTGAACTGCAATCTCTGACGGCTTTTTTCAGTGAAGCGGGATCATTCAGATCACCTTCAACAATGTCGACATCAAGGTTTTCGATATTACGACGATCACTGTTGGCTCTGGCGAGCACACGAACGGATTCACCTTTTTCAAGCAGAAGACGGGCGACGACAGAGCCCACAAATCCGGTTGCGCCAGTTACGAGTGTTGTCATGTTTGTCTATCCATCAGAGTCAAAAGTGCAGGTAAAACGATCAGCGTCACCAGCAAGGTCAACAATAACCCTATCGTTAATAAAACGCCCATACTGGCCGTGCCCTGATGAGGTGAAATGGCCAAGTTTCCGAAACTACACGCTGTCGTCAGCGCACTGAAGAGTACGGCACGGGCAGTACTGGTATTGAGTAATAACCCATCTTCTGGCAACGCTGTGCGATAACGATGAAGAATATGAATAGCACTATCGACACCGATACCCAGTAGTAATGGTAAGGCAATGATGTTTGCAAAGTTAAATTGAATACCCAGTAGTACACTGACAGCACAGGTTAACAGAGCGGAGAGGAGCAATGTGGCAAGGATAATAAAGCTATCAGTTTTTTTATCCAGTAATAACCAGAGCAGAATGGTGATCACAATAATCGCTAAACCAAATGCCTGTTGAAAGGCTTTGATCACGGCATGACTGGCCTCAAGATTAATCACAGGTGTACCTGTTGCATTGGGAGCAATATGGCGAACATCATTGACAAATTCCTCAAGTACCTGATTATTATTCAGGTTATTTTCAGGAAAAACTTCGATCCGATACAGGTTGTTTTCTGATTGCCAGCGTTGACGAAGATCGGATGGTAGCGTTTCTTTTGAAACATATTCAGCCTCAAGACTTTCTTCAAGACTACGTATGCGCCCAGGTAGTGAGGCGATCAGGTCTTTTTCCAGCATTTTCAGGTTTTTCGACTTTGAGTCAAGTAACATTCCCAATGTTTTGTTGAGCCTGTGATCGGGCTGTTTTACTTTCAGCACGGTACTGAAATCCTTGAGCGCTTGCAGGCGTTCCTGATCAGATATGGAATCCTGTTCAGGTTCCTGATCGAGACCCATTATCAGTGCAAGATCTTCAATAATGGCCAGTTTGTCATCCTGATCAGAAGGAATGAAACTGTTAATAGTGATCACTTCATCAACGGATTCAAGAGATTCAAGTTGTTTTGGGAGACTGCCAATCTTCTTTTGTACGATATTGATCGATAGTGGAGATCGGGAGCTTTCGGCAAGCAGATCCTGAAAGGTTTGTACTGATTCAGTTGCAGGATCCATAAGGTGGATCGGGTTATGATCAAATTTTATTTTGGAGACAGCCATAAGGCTGATCAGACCAACAATCAGTGCTGTTATTATGATTGATTTTGGGTGTGTGAAAGGGAAACTCTGAAACCCGCTAAGTCGTTTTGAACGATGACTGATCTGTGGTCCAGGTTTATAGGGTAATAGTGCAAGCAGCGCGGGCAAAAGAGTCAAGCTCAGAAACAGGCTGATAAACATACCGGTACCGGAGATCATACCAAGTTCGGCAACACCTGAATAAGCTGTGGGCAGAAATGCATAGAACCCAATAGCGGTTGTGAATGCACATAATAGTAAGGATGTACCGATATGCTTTCCAGTTTCTATGATAGCCTGTTTCTGATCCATTTCCGGTCGTTTTTCTCGATAGCTCAGACAGATGTGGATGGCGAAATCAACACCAAGACCAATATATAAAACCATAAAAGCAACAGAAATCATATTCAGCTCGCCAATGGCAACGGTTGCAAATGCAGCCGTCCAGATCAGACCGATTATCAGGGTCACGATTGTCGCAAAAACCAGTGTCAGAGATCGAAGTCCAATGATCAGAATAATGGCAACAACAAACATGGCGATCAGACCGCCAACCTGTGCACCACGGGCAACACTGTCGAGTTCTTCATAGGCAAGTGCTACTTCTCCAGTGAGTCGGACTTTTACTCCAAAGTTTTCTTC
>JALSSM010000018.1 GCA_026984275.1 Gammaproteobacteria bacterium | reverse complement strand
CGACCTTCGGCTAACAGAATAATACGTTTACCATCGGGGAAAATAATATGATCAACCTGTGGTTTGATATTTTCCCATGTATATTGCTTCAGTCCAGCCACATCGATCTCGTTATCAAAGTGGCCAATATTACAAACGATAGACTGATCCTTCATTTTGATCATATGATCATGTGTAATGACATTATAGTTGCCAGTAGCAGTCACAAAGATGTCAGCCTGATCAACGATATCGTTTAATTCAACCACACGATAACCTTCCATCGCCGCCTGTAAGGCACAAATTGGATCGATTTCTGTGACCCATACAGTGGCACCCAGACCTTTCAGAGATTGCGCACAGCCTTTACCAACATCACCATAACCTAAAACAACGGCAACCTTACCAGCGATCATGACATCGGTAGCACGTTTGATTCCATCGACCAGTGATTCACGACAACCGTATAAATTATCGAACTTGGATTTGGTCACAGAATCATTGACGTTAATCGCCGGAACTTTGAGTGTTCCTGCCCTCATCATTTCATACAAACGGTGTACACCTGTTGTTGTTTCTTCCGACAGGCCGCGAACATCCTTCATGGTTTCAGGATATTTTTCATGCATCATAATGGTCAGGTCACCACCATCATCAAGAATCATATTCGGACGCCAGCCGTTCGGGCCAAAAATCGTCTGTTCAATACACCATTCGGCTTCTTCTTCTGTTTCACCTTTCCAGGCAAAAACAGGAATACCCTGATCAGCAATCGCAGCCGCCGCCTGATCCTGTGTCGAGAAAATATTACATGATGACCAGCGAACTTCGGCCCCCAATTCCACCAATGTTTCAATCAACACAGCCGTCTGGATCGTCATATGCAGACAGCCGGCAATTCGAGCACCGGCCAATGGTTTTTGTCCTTTATATTCTTCACGAATCGTCATCAGCCCCGGCATTTCCGTCTCAGCAATGGCGATCTCTTTATGTCCCCATTCTGCCAGCGACATGTCGGCGACTTTGTAATCAGGATCTAGGTTTTCTACAGGTTGTGCACTCATTTCTATTTGTACTCCTAAAATTCGTTTATTTTCTTAACTCAGACTATTTTTCAAAGCTTCGGCTTTATCTGTTCTTTCCCAGGTAAATTCATCGCCACGGCCAAAATGTCCATAAGCGGCTGTTGCCTTTAAACCAGGCTTGCAGAGATCCAGCATATCGGTAATGCCTTTAGGTCGTAAATCGAAATGTTCACGAATTGCCGCGATGAGCTTCGCTTCATCGACTCTACCGGTTCCAAAGGTATCAACGCTGATAGACGTTGGTTCCGCAACACCAATAGCATAGGACAATTGCAGTTCACAGCGATCAGCAAGACCCGCCGCCACAATATTCTTTGCCACATAGCGTGCAGCATAAGCTGCCGAACGATCAACCTTCGATGGGTCTTTACCGGAGAAAGCACCACCACCATGCCGAGCCATGCCGCCATAGGTGTCAACGATAATCTTGCGCCCGGTCAGACCACAGTCGCCAACAGGGCCTCCAATCACAAAACGGCCAGTTGGATTGATATAGTATTTTGTTTTCTCACTCAGCCATTTTTCTGGTAAGACGGGTTTGAGGATTTCTTCCATCACCGCTTCCTGAAGATCCTTCTGTTCGATCTCAGGGTTATGCTGAGTTGAAAGTACGACGGCATCGATCCCAACAGGCGCGCCATCTTCATAGATAAAGGTCACCTGGCTTTTGGCATCAGGGCGCAACCAGGGTAATGTCCCATTTTTTCGCACTTCGGCCTGTTTCTTGACCAGTTCATGAGCATAGGCAATCGGTGCGGGCATCAATACATCGGTTTCATTACAGGCATAACCGAACATCAAACCCTGATCACCCGCTCCTTGTTCTTTATCATCGCCTTCATCGACACCCATGGCAATATCCGGAGATTGCTTATCCATAGAAACCATGATCGCACAGGTATCGCTATCGAAACCCATTTCGGAACTGGTATAACCAATCTCCTTGATGGTATTTCGCACAACTTCTGGCATATCGACTGTCGCCGTCGTCGAAATCTCTCCAGCCAGCACCACAATGCCTGTTGTGATCAAGGTTTCACAAGCAACACGGGCGGTAGCATCCTGTTCAAGAATAGCATCCAGAATTGAGTCGGAAATCTGATCAGCAACCTTGTCCGGATGACCTTCGGATACTGATTCAGATGTAAATAAGTGAGCGCTTCCCATATAACCTCTCCAAAGCGTGAGTAAAAAAGGTGCAACAGTGTATGATATAGCGCCGTGGATCTCTACTATTATAGAGACATTATTAACATTAAATTTTTGGTTAAATTTTTTGGAGCAGCAACGATGGTACTCACTGAGACACCAGTTTGTGAATTTGGAAAGCCCGCAATCGACTTCGAACTTGAAGGTATTGATGGAAAAAAATGGACTCTTTCAGACTGTAAAGGGCCAAAAGGTCTGCTGATCATGTTTATTTGCAATCATTGCCCTTATGTTAAATCCATTCAGGAACGGCTGGTCAGAGACACGAATGAACTCAGGTCTTTTGGTGTTTATAGTGTCGCGATAATGCCTAATGATCCGTCTGAATACCCTGAAGACTCATTTGAAAATATGCAAAAAGTGGCCAAAAAATATCGTTACCAGTTTCCTTACCTGATTGATTCAACACAGGAAATAGCAAAAGCGTATGGAGCTGTTTGTACACCGGACTTTTTTGGCTACAACGCTGATCTGGCGTTGCAATACCGCGGACGACTGGATAATAGCGGCATGAAAGCCATGCCTGATGCCAAACGTGAGCTTTTTGAGGCCATGAAACAAGTCGCAGAATCGGGCAAAGGCCCTCAGGAGCAGATACCCAGCATCGGATGCTCGATCAAATGGGCAAAATAAAACCCTGCCAGGAACACTGGCCCCGAAATCACTAGCAAGGTAAAATAGTTGTTTCTAACCCGAATAACTATAAAAAATTTCCACAATGGCCAACCAACAAACAGCAATGAAAACAACCGAAACGATTAAGGAAGACGACAACAGCACAAGACGAGAACTGGCAAATGCAATACGGATGCTCAGTGTTGATGCTGTGCAGAAGGCCAATTCCGGGCATCCCGGAGCACCTTTAGGGATGGCCGACATCATGGAGGTTCTGTGGAACAGCTTCATGAAACACAACCCCAAAAATCCCAACTGGGCTGATCGCGATCGATTTGTGCTTTCCAACGGCCATGGCTCCATGTTGCTTTATTCATTGCTGCATCTAACCGGTTACGATGTCTCAATTGATGATCTTAAAAACTTCCGCCAGTTCGGATCGAAAACACCCGGCCATCCGGAACGCGGCTATACTCCGGGTATCGAAACCACCACAGGACCTTTAGGCCAGGGTGTCGCTAATGCCGTGGGCATGGCCGCAGCCGAACAGATCATGGCCGCACAATTTAACCGTGATGGGCACAACATCGTCGATCATCATACCTATGTCGCTCTTGGTGACGGTTGCATGATGGAAGGTATCAGCCATGAAGCCTGCTCGCTTGCGGGCACACTCAAACTGGGTAAATTGATCGCATTTTATGATGACAATGGAATTTCTATTGATGGCGAAGTCGATGGCTGGTTCACAGATGATACCCCTCAACGCTTTGAGGCTTATCACTGGCATGTGATCCGCGATGTGGATGGCCACGATGCTGACGCTATTGAAAAGGCCATTCTGGAAGCGCGATCAGTTTCTGATAAACCGACACTGATCTGTTGCAAAACAGTGATCGGCTGGGGCTCTCCGAATAAGGAGGGCACAGAAAGCTGTCACGGTGCACCACTTGGAAATGAAGAAATAGAACGGGTTCGGGAAAGACTTAACTGGCCATATGAAGCCTTTGAAGTACCGCTGCATATCTACAGTGGCTGGGATGCACGAAAAAAAGGGGCGGCAGAAGAAGAGGGCTGGAATAAAAAATTCTCAGCCTATAAAAAAGCACACCCTGATCTGGCCGCAGAATTTGAAAGACGTACAGCGGGGATCCTGCCTGATAACTGGTCTCAGGTGGCGACAGATTTTATCAGGTCTGTAGATAAAGAAGCGGCCTCCATTCCATCTCGCAAGGCCTCACAAAATGCGATCAATGCATACGCGCCTGATCTGCCGGAATTACTGGGTGGATCAGCCGATCTTGGTGAGTCCAACAACACCTTATGGGAAGGCAGCAAAAGTATCATGCCACCGTCGTCAGAAGGAAATTATATTCACTATGGTGTTCGTGAATTTGCCATGTCCGCCATGATGAATGGGATCACTTTGCATGGTGGACTGATCCCTTATGGTGGCACCTTCCTGGTCTTTTCAGATTACGCGCGGAATGGTCTGCGCATGTCAGCTCTGATGGGAATTAAAACCATTTATGTGTTTACCCACGACTCCATCGGACTAGGCGAAGATGGGCCCACACATCAACCTGTCGAACATGCTTCAAGCTTACGACTCATGCCAAACATGTCAGTCTGGCGACCTTGTGACGCAGTGGAATCTGCCGTTGCCTGGAAAATGGCGATAGAAAGAAACGGCCCGACATCCATGTTGTTCTCCCGTCAAAACCTTGATCATCAAGCACGGACAGCAGAGCAACTGGAAAATATTCAACGCGGCGGCTATATTTTAGTAGATTCTGATGGTGAACCGGACGCAATCATTATTGCCACCGGCTCAGAAGTCAGTCTTGCAACGAAGGCAGCAAAAAAACTATCTGAAAATGGACACAAGATCCGTGTGGTTTCGATGCCTTCAACCGATGTATTTGACGCTCAGGATGAGGAATATCGTAACCAAGTTTTACCTGTTAAGGTCAATAAACGCCTCGTTATCGAAGCAGGCGTCAGTGATCTCTGGTATAAATATGCCGGACTGGATGGTCGCGTCATTGGAATTGATCGCTATGGTGAATCAGCACCTGCAGCGAAACTGTTTGAACATTTTGGTTTTACGACGGATCACGTGATTTCAGAAATCGAAAATTTACTAAGTTAATCAAGAATAATATTGGAGAAAAAAATGCCTATCAAAGTAGGAATCAATGGCTATGGCCGAATCGGACGAAATATCCTGCGAGCGCTTTACGAATCTGGACGAACGGATGAGATCCAGATTGTCGCCATCAACGACCTTGGTGATGCTGCAACTAATGCCCACCTGACACAATACGACACTGCCCATGGAAAATTCCCCGGTGAAGTTTCTGTGGAAGGTGAATACCTGATCGTTAATGGTGATAAAATTAAAGTTTTGTCCGAACGTGATCCTTCAAAACTGCCATGGGGTGAACTGGGAGTCGATGTTGTACATGAGTCTACAGGGTTCTTCGCCAGCAAAGACAAAGCGCGTCTGCATCTTGATGGCGGCGCAAAAAAGGTTATCGTTTCAGCTCCGGCAGGTGATGATGTTAAAACCGTTGTTTACGGTGTTAATCACGACATACTGGAAGCCCGTGACGA
>JALSSM010000017.1 GCA_026984275.1 Gammaproteobacteria bacterium | reverse complement strand
AGGATAGGGGCTGAATCAGTGGAAACCATGTTCAAAGCATGCGAAAATCCCATTGTTGCAAATCGTGAATTGCGGCGATATGATGGGGAGCTTAAACGGGAGGGCATTAATCCGGGTACCAGTGCTGATCTGACTGTAGCCAGTTTAATAGCATTGTCGCTGGAAGCTCTTCTGTGAAAAAATTATAAATCTATTTGCCGTGACTGATCTAGATCAACGCGGTTTTTATTAACGATGGGGAAACCCGTCAATGACATAAAGGTGACAAGCGATGTCAATATTCAGAGGACTCGTTGAAGAATCATCTACATCAAATTCTACTTCAACTCTAAAAACAGGAGATAAAACAATGGCAGTTATTGACCGAGTACTGGTTGGTGAATCTTTGGTAGGCGACGGCAACGAAGTTGCGCATATCGATTTGATTATGGGCCCACGTGGTTCAGCAGCAGAAACAGCTTTCTGTAACGCACTGACTAACAACAAAGATGGTTTCAGCACACTGTTAGCGGTTGTTGCACCTAATCTTGCAGCCAAACCAAGCACAATCATGTTCAACAAAGTAACAATTAAAGGTGCCAAGCAAGCTGTTCAAATGTTTGGCCCGGCACAACGTGGTGTTGCAATGGCTGTAACGGATTGTGTTGAAGACGGCACTATCCCTGCTGATGAAGCTGATGACATCTTCATCTCTGTGGGTGTTTTCATTCACTGGGAAGCTGATGACGATGCTAAAATCCAGGACTACAACTACGAAGCAACTAAAGAATCAATCAAACGTGCGGTTGCTCGTGAGCCAAAAGCTCGTGACGTAGTTGCAAATAAAGGAAATGAACATCCTTTTGCTGCACACGCTTAATCTTATCTGATAAGTTGATCTGATTTTTCAGATTGACGAACTTGAATAAGTTAAAAATACCCTGGCTTGCCGGGGTATTTTTTTGTCTGTCATTTAAGTAACCTGAACTCGGGATAAGGGATAGCCATCCAGCACGCCTCTTTTAGCGACTCTCGTCGTTGGAGCTGCTTCCAATAGCTCGGCTATTGCTGCGCATCTCCGCCTTGATAGTCACTAAAAGCGGCGCACTGGACAAAACACTCCAGATGATTTTATATAACTTATTGGGTCTTAATGTTTTTATGGCCATCCTTATCCCGAGTTCAGGTTAAGGAAATTCTGGTTGTGGAGAGCGGTTGCGATCAATACACCTTCAACACCCAATGGTATAAGAAGATCCAGATCAGATCGGTCTCTTATGCCTCCAGCTGCATAGAATCTGGTGTCAGGATTAAGTGTCTGAATTTCTGTTATTAAATTGAGATCCGGTCCTGAGTGGCTCCCAACAGAATTTAACGACATGATGATCACGTCATCGGGCCAGTTTTCTACCCGATCCAGAGTTTCTTTTGGTCCGACAAGCTGATCATTCTTAAAGTCCAATGATAGAATACTGTCTGGATTTAAAACCTGCAGGAGTGAGGAAATTTCAGTATGACTTTCTGTTCCGATCACAGGCCTCAGGTTGGGGATCCGGGTCCAACTGTTCAGTTTGTTCTGTGAATCAAAACCGGCATCCACCCAGAAGGTTTGATCAGGATATTGCCGGGCGAGTTTCTCAATAGTAAGAAAGTTATTTTCGGAGGCTTGTTCACTATTTTCGATAGCATCAAGATCAGCCAGATAGATAATATTTGCCTGAGTTGATCGTAGAAGTGCATTGATCACTTCAGAAGGGGCGCTGCTGGAACAGAGATTTGATTGAATGGGTTTATAGTGTGATCGATCACCCTTAATTGCCTGAACAACCTGACCATTTTTTATGTCCGCGACTGGAATTATTTGCATATGAAAATCCTTGTTTCAGAGTTTATCACGGGTGGTGGGTTAACCGCAGAACCCCTTCCAGCATCTCTGGCACAAGAAGGTCAGATGATGCTTGAAGCCATCGTGTCTGATCTCATGGAACTGAACGATATTGACGTTGAGGTTACGCTTGATGAACGTTGCGTGATGAAACCGGTTCCAAAAAACATCACTGTGCACATTATTAACAACAATTACCGGGAATCATTTTATCAACTTTGTCAGAAAGTTGATGCCGTTTTGGTTGTGGCTCCCGAGTCAGACGATAGTCTGGAGATAATCTCCCAACTTGTTTTAGCCGCAGGAAAATTGTTATCAGGAAGTTCTCCAGAAGTGATCAGGCTAACATCCAGTAAATTGGCAACGGCAGAATATCTGACTGAACAGAATATTCCCGTGATCAATACCCGGCGATTCGATGACATTCTTTTTCAACAGGAAGATCTGATAAAAAATTCGGGGTGGATTGTTAAACCCGATCAGGGTGTTGGTTGTGAACAGGTTTATTTTTGTGAGACAGAAGAAACCATAAAACTCGCCGCCTCAAAGTGTGAAAAAGCGATTGTTCAACCAATGATCAATGGTGTACCAGCGAGCCTGTCCATGCTCTGCCATAAGGGTCATTGCAGGGTCATCGGGTATAATGAGCAGATGATTGAACGACAGGGTAATCGATTGCAATATGCGGGGACTAAAGTGAATGCTTTACTGGATCACAAAGATCAACTTGATCAATTAGCAGAGTCCGTCAGTACAGCCTTACCTGAGTTGAGAGGTTATGTTGGAATGGATGTGATTATAAGTGACGACAAGATCTCAGTCGTCGAAATAAACCCCCGATTAACGACATCCTATGTCGGCCTGAGAGAATCTATTGGCGAGAATCCAGCCGCTCTGATCCTCAAAATTTTTATGGAAAATAAATTACCAGAAATTCATTCTTCTAAATTCAAAAACGTTTTGGTCAGGGTTTAATGACACAGGAAAATAGGATCGGCTGGGATATTGGTGGTGCACATTTAAAAGTTGTCGTGCTTGATCAGGATGATTCAGTCATTTTTGTTGACCAGATAGAGACACCTTTATGGAAAGGACTTGATGTACTTGATCAGGCAGTTGAGTCTTTGCCGGGGGGCTTGATCAAAAATGCCAAAAGTCATGGCGTCACCATGACTGGAGAACTGGCTGATATTTTTCCTGATCGCATCACTGGAGTTAGGGAGTTGGTGAAGAAGATCACAACATTACTCGATCAAGATATTCCCCGAAAAATTAATATTTATGCCGGAGAAAAAGGCTGGTTATCACCTGCTGCAATCGAAGGCAATGAGTCACAGATCGCCTCAGCAAACTGGCATGCAACCGCCCGATTTATTGCGACGTTTAAACCGCAGGGTTTCCTGATTGATATGGGATCAACCACAACTGATATTATTCCGCTGATTGATGGTAAACCGGATAGTTCAGGGCTCAGTGATCAGGAACGACTACAGAAAGATGAATTAGTCTATACGGGCGTCAATCGTACATCCGTCACAGCCGTGGTCTCTTCATTACCTTTTGCCGGAGAATGGCAGAAGATTGCAGCGGAATATTTTTCTACAATGGCTGATATTTACTGTCTGACGGAAGACATCCCTGAAAACGCCGGTTTTACGACTGCCGATGGGAAAGGGTCAAGCCTGTTCGATTGCGCCAGACGTCTTGCGCGAGTCACCGGAAGTGATCTACATGAAGCAGAACTTGCCGCATGGCAGGAACTGGCGCACTACATTTCACGTCAGCAGATGCGGAACATAAGTGAGAGTCTCTCGCGGGTAAAATCACGTTATCCAAGCGTCGAAATGCCGATTATTGGTGCAGGAGCCGGAAAGTTTCTGATCAGACGACTCGCTGAATGGCATAATACACCTTATTATGATTTTGCAGACTTTATCCAGGGCGATGAAATGCTGACACAGGCCGCCGCAATTTGTGCCCCCGCAACGGCTTGTGCAGCTTTACAAAAGATATGAGAAAAGTTGAACTACCTTATTCACCGGATAGCAGCGAAGCTTTCGGGCATCTTTCCAGTCAACCCGGCTTTATTTTTCTCGACAGCGGTTTCCCATCTATCGAGTTAGGTCGTTACGATATTATTGTCGCTGATCCCTACCTGCAGATCGCCACTCATGGAAATATGACCGAATGTAAGCAAGACAATAAAAAGTGGCAAACAGGTGATGATCCATTTGATGTTTTAAAGCGTTACCTCGGTGATGAGGTTGAACAGGATCCAGGTTTGCCTTTTGTGGGCGGAGCACTGGGATATTTTAGTTATGATCTGGGAAGACGACTGGAAGATTTACCGGCCATTGCAGAACATGATCTGACCATGCCAGAAATGCAGATCGGGTTATACGACTGGGCAGTGATTGTTGATCATAAAGAAAAAAAATCATGGCTGATCGGACAGGGCAAAGATGAAAAAACATTTGAAATTTGGGATGCTCTGATCAAGAAACTCGAAAAACCAGCGACTGCAAAAAACACTGACCCATTCAAAGTAAACTCAGAAATCACATCAAACTTTACTAAAGAAACCTACGCAAAAGCTTTCGACCGGATCAAACATTATATTCTGGAGGGGGACTGCTATCAGGTAAATCTTGCACAGCGTTTTTCAGCCGAAGTCTCAGGTGATTCGTGGGATGCTTACTTAAGACTCAGAACAATGAATCCCGCCCCTTTTGCTGCTTATATGGCAACCGATGACGGGTATGTTTTGAGTTCATCGCCAGAACGATTTTTGCTAATCCGCGATGATTATGTAGAAACAAAACCGATCAAAGGAACGCGACCAAGAAGCGATGATCCAGAACGTGATCAGGCACTGGCAGAAGAACTCAGAAACAGTAAAAAAGATCAGGCAGAAAATGTCATGATCGTCGATCTTCTCCGTAATGATATTGGAAAAAACTGTGCAACTGGATCAGTTTCCGTTCCTCATCTATTTGCCATTGAAAGTTATAAAACTGTGCATCACCTGGTGAGTACCGTGACCGGAAAACTGGCGAATGGCAAACATGTTCTCGATCTGATCAAAGGCGCATTTCCCGGTGGCTCGATCACCGGTGCACCCAAACTACGTGCAATGGAGATCATCGAAGAACTCGAACCACACCGACGCAGTGTTTATTGTGGATCTATTGGCTATATCAGTTTTGATGGTCAATCAGACACCAACATTGCGATCAGAACGATGATCTGGAATCAGGACAAAATTCATTTTCAGGCAGGAGGTGGTATCGTCATGGACTCCGAAATGGAATCCGAATATCAGGAAACCTACGACAAGGCCGAAGCGATGCTTAAAGTGCTCAAGTCGGCACAAGGCTGATGCTTGTTATCAAAATTGGTGGAAGTCTATTTGATGACCCAAAATTATCAGAATGGCTAAAAATCCTCTCGGAAGAGGGCGCAGGAAAAGTCGTGATCGTACCCGGCGGTGGACCTTTTGCTGATCAGGTTCGTGATGCACAAAATCGATGGAAATTTAATGATCAACAAGCACATCAAATGGCATTACACGCAATGGATCAATTTGGGTTGATGCTGGTTGGGGTTGCTAAAGAACAAGGTTATGATTTGTTTCCTGTGA
>JALSSM010000016.1 GCA_026984275.1 Gammaproteobacteria bacterium | reverse complement strand
TGTTCTTTGTGAATCAGAAGCGAATAATACTCACTTTGATCTCGTTATAGCCAATATGTGGATGCCTGAAATGGATGGCTTTGGTTTTGCTGAATGCCTGCAGGACGATCCTGAATTTCATGATATTAAATTTATCCTGATTAGTTCTGGAGAGATGCCTGATAATGGGAAAATACTGAAAGAAAATGAGATCTGTAAGATCATCATGAAACCCGTTAACACGAGGGAATTGATTCAGGCCGTCAACAGTCTGCTCAATGAAAATTTATCACAAAAACTTCCTTCATCAATAGAGTCCGTGATTGATGATGCAATTCAGATCTCATTATCTAATGATGAACAGAAAGAGCTGGAGACTGATCCAGACCCAATCATCGACCACTATGTTATAGAAGGTCTTCGTTCATCTACAACGATCAATTTTATTGAAACCGTTAATGATTTTCTGGAGGAGGCTCCACTTCTTATTGAGCAGGCCAAAACGGCTTATGCTGAAAAAAAATATTCTGATATCAAAAAATTCATGAGAGAACTTGGTGGTCGTAGCCTTCATATGGGAGCTACCGGGCTTGTCGAGTCAGCTAAAATAATTGAAGCAACGATAGATAACCATAGTACAGAAAGAATGATGGGCATGCTTCAATCCATTGATGCTGAGTTTATACAGGTTGAATCGGCTTTATTAGCAGAATTGACAAATGGCGCCTTGTTTTCAAACCAAATTAAGCATTAAGGATTCTCTGATTAAGTAACTCTATCTCCAAGATAGTTATGAAAAATAATATTTCATCTGACCTGCTGCTAAAAGAAGAATTATCACGAAATACAATGATGTATTTCGTTTTTTCTGCACTGGTTGCTCTGTTTCTATATACGACATTACAGAATGAACATGAAAACTCTTTACTGCAACTCTGGCTGATCGCGATTGAGGTCAATACAGCAATACTGGCCATATTCCAATACATTACCAACCAGAAAAATAACAACCCCTTTAAAAATATTATTTTTACTGGAGGTTTCATTTTTAACGGATTGATCTGGGGAGCATTGGGAGGGATATTTTTATCACGGATCTCAGCTGATAGTCATGTACTCGTTATTATATCTCTGGTCGCCATTGTCGCACTTGGTATACCACTATTCGCATCATCATCTCGTCTGGTTGCCTTATTTTCTTCCGTTGTTTTATTACCACCATCCTTTTATTACTTATCAGAAATGACAGTGGTATCTATCGGGAAATGTCTTGTTATTGCATCACTGATACCTGTCATTATAAGAGTTGCATCAATTAGCCGTAATTTTCAGAGTCGGTCTGATTCTTTAAGAATCAAACATCAACGTTTGATTGATCAACTCAATGAAGCTGTTGAAAGAACAGAAACGGCCAATGTTGATTTAAAAAAAGAAATCTATGAGAAAAAACTGACAGAAGAGGCTTTAATTAAAGCCAGAGATGATGCAGAAGCGGCTGTAAAAGCCAAAAGTGAATTCCTGGCAACCATGAGTCATGAGATCCGTACACCGATGAATGGTGTGCTGGGTATGGCTGAGTTACTGATCAATACTGAACTTACCAGTAAACAAAAAAGATTTGCAGAAACTATTCACAAATCTGGTAGTACTCTATTAACGATCATCAACGACATTCTTGATTTTTCCAAAATTGAAGCCGGAAAACTTGAGTTACATAAAACAGCTTTTGATCTAAGACTACTCATCGAAGAGCTTGGTGTTATGTTTGCTAATCAGGCCCATCAGAAAGGGGTGGAATTAACCTGCATCTATCCTGCTGATGGCCATTCTATGTTCCAGGGTGATGCAGAAAGAATAAGGCAGATCCTGGTCAACCTGATCGGCAATGCACTCAAGTTCACAGAAAAGGGAGAAATTCTAATAAAGGTAGAGCTGTTCGAAAAGAAAGAAGATATGTATCTGGTCCGATTCAGGATCCGTGATACAGGGATAGGGATAGAACCATCCGTACAGGAAAAAATATTTGATTCTTTTTCTCAGGCAGATGGTTCTACGACCCGAAAATTTGGTGGTACTGGATTAGGTCTGACGATCTGTAAAAAGCTCACGGAATTAATGGGCGGCAAGATCGGCATCAAAAGTTTACCTGGTAAAGGTTCAACATTCTGGTTTGCTATTCCAATGAAAAAAGAAATGGCTGTAAAACGATCTTTCTCTCTCTCAGGCGCCAGTAATTTTAAAAATCATCGTGTGCTTGTTGCAGATAACAATAAGACAAACCGTGAATTACTTGAACAACAATTTACAAACTGGGGAATGGATTATTATTCTGTCGATAATGGTAAAAGTGCCCTTCGTGCAATAAGGGAAGCCTCTCAGCAGGGAAATCCTTTTTCTCTGGCAGTTCTTGAGAATCAATTAAAAGGTATCGATGGAATAACGCTGGCCAGGAAAATAAAAAGTCATGCAGAGACATCAGATACCAGGATTATCATGCTCAGTTCTGTCGGTAATATGGAAGAAACTGGCCAGTGGTTAATGGCAGGTATTGAAAGCTATCTGAACAAGCCTGTCAGACAAAAAGAACTCTATGAATCCGTTTATAATGCACTTGATTCTGATAAGGAAGAAAACGATACACTTGAGAAGACGGAAATAAGCCCTCAGGAAGAAAAAACACTCAAGCTTAAAGGGCATATTCTGGTTGCAGAAGATAACATCGTTAACCAGGAGCTGGTCAGAGAAATGATCTCTACTCTTGGCTGTTCTGTAGAGATTGTAGACAACGGCCGACTGGCATTTGAAGCTATTTCAGAGCGCCTCCTGGATAATTTTCAGCAACCTTATGATCTCATCCTGATGGATTGTCAGATGCCAGAAATGGATGGTTTTGAAGCAACCCGAAAACTACGTGAATGGGAAGGACAGCAAAATGTTCTGGAAAGAATTCCTGTTATCGCGCTAACAGCAAATGCAATGGAAGGTGATCGTGAGAAATGTATTGCCGTGGGCATGGATGACTATATGACCAAACCTTTCACACTTGATCAACTGGGTGCTTTATTACACCGCTGGCTTCCAGTTTTGGCAAAAGAAAATAAGAGTGAATACGCCCGCCAAAAAGAAGAGTCTGATCACCCTGAGAACGGTAATGATACAGAAAAGAAACAGGATGATATCCGACTTGATGAGGCGGCTCTGGAGAAAATTCGTAAGCTGCAACGTGATGGCCAGCCCAATGTGGTAATCAAGGTTATAAAACTCTTTCTTGAAAACACCCAGAAAACGATTTCTGCTTTAGAGTCGGCAATATCCAAAGGTGATAATACCGGATTACAACGTGCAGCCTACAGTCTGCAATCCAGTTGTTCTACTGTAGGTGCTACTGATCTTGCCCGTCTATGTTTGGAACTCGAAGATCTCGGGAAATCAGGTAAAGCAGGTCAGGCTCAGTCACGATTAAGCGTGCTCGAATTCGAATACGATGCCGTCTGTACTGCCTTACAAGAAAGAATAGAAGCAGAAAAGGAAGTCGCCTGAAAAGTTCAAGCAGGGCTCATTTCTGCCGATAATAATCATGATAAACATGAATAACTGAAAATGGATTTTATATGCTTCCTTATAACGAAGATCGCCACAGTTCGATAATACTCGTCGTCGATGACGATATTACGATCCGGTTTATGGTGAAAGAATCGCTAGAACAACTGGGGTTCATCGTTGAAGAAGCGGAAAATGGAAAGCAGGCGGTCGAAAGAGCCCGTGAATTAAAACCGGATATCATTCTTCTGGATGTCATGATGCCTGAAATGGATGGTTTTACTGCTTGTCCATTGATCAGAGAGATCCCTGAATGCCAGCATACACCCATCCTGATGATGACTGGCCTGGATGATATCGAATCTATCAATAAATCCTATCAGGTTGGTGCAACCGACTTTGCCACCAAACCCATCAATTACACCTTGTTGTCACATCGTCTGCTCTATATGTTACGTTCCAAACAAACAGCAGATGACTTGCGAGCCAGCCAGGAACGACTTGATCAGGCACAACGTCTGGCAAAGGTGGGCTATTGGGAGTGGGATTTCAAAAACCTTATAAGCTGGTCAGAGCAGGTCACTGACACATTTTGGTTACCAAAGGACAAAACGTTTGGAGATACCTCCTATTTTTTTCAGAATCTGCATAAAAAGGATTTTGAAAAAGTAAAAGCCGTTCTGAAGTTGGCCAGAGATAAACAACAAAACTTCAGTATTGAATATCATTTAAAAAATAAATCAGGGCAATCTCGAATCGTTTTTCACGAAGCCGAAGTTAAATATAACGATGCAGGAAAGCCCACCAGTTTGATCGGAACAATTCAGGACATCACTGACCGCAAAAGAGCAGAATATGAAATTCAGAAACTGGCAAATCATGATAAGGTGACCGGTCTGCCAAATCGCATCTCCTTAAGGAAAAAACTTGAAAAAATCATTACCCAAAAATATTCAGAGCACCATATTACAGCCATCCTGACGCTTGATCTGGATCACTTTAAACGGTTGAATGATACTTTGGGTCATGATCGTGGAGATGAGCTACTGAGAAAAATTGCATCTCGATTAAGCCACTGTATCGACGAATATGAAAATGCAATTGATGATGATTTATCATCAACCATACTGCGCAAACCAAAATCTTCACTTGAAAATACCCTTGCTCATTTTGGTGGTGATGAATTCGTTGTCATGATGAATGGGATACATGCTGTTGAAGATGCTGCAAGCATGTCCCGTAAAATTAATGAGATAATCTCAAAACCAGTAGAAATTAATGGCAATGAGGTTTCAGTAACGACAAGTATCGGGATCAGTATTTTTCCAGAAGATGGACAGGATGTAGATACTTTATTAAAACAAAGTGGTGCAGCTCTCT
The DNA here is from genome assembly GCA_026984275.1 of Gammaproteobacteria bacterium. Classification (GTDB taxonomy): domain Bacteria; phylum Pseudomonadota; class Gammaproteobacteria; order CAJXQU01; family CAJXQU01; genus CAJXQU01. The sequence goes on along the minus strand of JALSSM010000016.1, from coordinate 623 downwards.
ACCATGCAAAAAGTGAAGGTAGAAATTGCTATAAATTCTTCACTGCTGCCATGAATGCCCGTGCCTTTGAGCGTTTATCTCTGGAAGTTAATCTGAGAAAGGCAATTGAAAACGATCAGTTCCTTTTATTTTACCAGCCAAAAGTTGATGCAAAGTCTGGTCATATTCTGGGTATGGAAGCATTAATCCGCTGGAAACATCCGGAACTGGGAATGATTTCTCCTGCTGAGTTTATTCCTGTTGCTGAACAAACAGGATTAATTATACCAATGGGTCAGTGGATCTTTGAAGAATCATGCCGTTTCATTAAAACCATGCAGGAGCAGGGGCTGCCTTCATTAACCATCGCAGTTAATTTATCAGGAGCACAATTTAGTCAGGCTGATCTACTTTCTAAACTTTCCACTACAGTTAAAGAGGCGAACATCAACCCTCAACAAATTGAACTGGAAATTACGGAAAGCCTGATCATGAATGATTTGGAACAAGCAATAACCACATTAAATCAGCTCAGAGATTTTGGGTTTTCTATCGCTATTGATGATTTTGGAACAGGTTACTCTTCCCTCGCGCATTTAAAAAGATTCCCGGTGACGACATTAAAGATTGATCAATCGTTTGTT
>JALSSM010000015.1 GCA_026984275.1 Gammaproteobacteria bacterium | reverse complement strand
ACTTTAACAGCGAGGCTGTGCTGCGTTTGAGTCTTGCCTGTCGTAATAATGGAATAATGACCGTGGGGCCAGTAACCACTATGATCGCGCCAAAGATCAGGGCAACAGGCCATGACAGGTTGCCTATATAGTGTGCGCCCAGACTACCAAGAGTCCAGCTGAGCAGGACTCCAACCGTCACCATGCGTTTAACACCGGAGGCGGCTTCTTTTAGTTCATGCAGGCGTAGATTCAGCCCACCTTCAAAAAGAATAATGGCGACGCCTAACTGGATGATGGGGTGAAACAGATTACCAAAATCCTCGGCAGGATGAATGATGCCAAAAACGGGCCCGACTAATAACCCGGCAATGGTTAATAAAATGATCGCTGGTACTTTGAATCGCCAGGCGAGCCATTGCATGCTGATGCCGAGAATGGCGAGAAGGATCAGAATCAGGCTGAGATGATGTTCCATGAATTATTCTTGTTTATTATCGTTTCATTATGGGGCGAGTAATAAGACATCATATAGTACAATTGCTTATTCATGAAAGCACTCGAAATAAGCAATTTAAGAAAAATCTATAAGAATGGCTTTGAAGCACTAAAGGGAATTGACCTGAGTGTTAATGAAGGAGACTTCTTTGCATTACTGGGTCCCAATGGTGCGGGCAAGTCGACGACAATTGGGATTATTTCTTCTTTGGTCAACAAGACAGAAGGCACTGTAAAAGTATTTGGTGTCGATATTGATCAGGAAATTGAAACAGCAAAATCCTTTATTGGTCTGGTCCCGCAGGAGATCAATTTTTCCCAGTTTGAAACGCCTGAGCAAATTGTTGTAAATCAGGGAGGCTATTATGGCATCGAACGATCACAGGCAAAGCAGCGTGCAGAAAAATACCTGAAACAACTGGGCCTCTGGGATAAACGCCATGATGCTTCAAGAACACTGTCCGGTGGCATGAAACGTCGCCTGATGATTGCACGAGCACTGATCCATCAGCCCAGACTGTTGATCCTTGATGAACCAACAGCGGGTGTTGATATCGAATTAAGACGATCCATGTGGGATTTTTTGCGTGAGATCAACAGCCAGGGAATTACGATTATTTTGACGACTCATTACCTTGAAGAAGCGGAAAGTCTTTGTCGTAATATTGCGATCATTGATCATGGGGAGATTATTCAGAATTCATCGATGAAATCCTTATTAGCACAGCTACATGTTGAAACTTTTATTCTCGATCTGGTTTCACCCATTACAGAGAACCCTGTTATCGAAGGTTTCACGATCAAGCAACTTGATAGCACGACCCTGGAAGTGGACATAGAAAAACAACATTCGATCAATGATCTGTTTTCACGATTGACCGATCAGGGGATTCAGGTCATCAGTATGCGAAATAAATCTAATCGTCTGGAAGAATTATTTCTCCGCCTGTTGGAAAAAGAATGAGATGAAATACTGGGTTGCTTATAAAACCATCGTTTATAAAGAAGTGTCGCGTTTTGTGCGGATCTGGCCACAGACAATCCTTCCTCCCGCTGTGACGATGACGCTGTATTTTGTGATCTTTGGCAATCTGATCGGTTCACGGATCGGAGAAATGGGTGGTTTCACTTATATGCAGTACATCGCACCCGGAATCATCATGATGTCTGTGATCACCAATTCTTATTCCAATGTTGTGTCTTCTTTTTACAGCTCAAAGTTTCAAAAACACCTTGAGGAAATGCTGGTGGCACCGGTTCCAAACTGGGTGATTCTGGCTGGTTATATTACAGGCGGTGTAAGCCGAGGGTTGATGGTTGGAGCCGTCGTGACCTGCGTTGCATTATTTTTTACCAGATTACATCTCCATTCAGTGATGATCACGATCCTGACAGTTTTACTGACCTCAATTTTGTTTTCACTTGGCGGCTTGATCAACGGTGCTTTCGCAAAAAGTTTTGATGATATTTCTATCGTTCCGGTATTTATTCTTACGCCACTGACTTATCTTGGTGGTGTTTTTTATTCTATTGATTTGCTTCCAGATTTCTGGAGGCAGTTATCTCTTTTTAATCCGGTTTTGTATATGGTCAATGCTTTCCGTTACGGGATACTGGGTGAGTCAGATATTGGAATAATAACGGCCTATATTGTCATTATCACTTTTATCATTGTATTGGTCTGGACTGCCATGTGGGTGCTAAATAAAGGTGCCGGGATCAAGAATTAGCCAGAACGATAAACTTTAGAAACAGATTTCAATGGCCGTAGTGCCTTGATCACCTGTGCCAGGTGATGACGATCACGTACGGTGATCACGAAAGTGATTCCAACTGTTTTTCCATCGTCCTCAGACATGGTGACATCTTCAATACTTGCATTTTGATTTGCGATCGCAGTTGCGATAGTCGCCAATGCTCCTCGTTGGTTTGAGTTCTCGATTTTGATCTCAGCTTTGTATTCACCTTCAACCTCGTCTTCCCATTCTACATCTACCCATTTCTCAGGATGGTTACGAAACTCGGCAAGGTTTTTACATGATTTCCGGTGTATGACGATTCCCCGCCCGGCAGAGACATAGGCCAGAATGTCATCGCCGGGTAAAGGGTAACAACATTTTGGAAATGTCAGAACCATTCCCTCTGTTCCCTTGATGATGAGTGGTGAGCTGCTGGAACTTGTTTTGCTAATGCCTTTAAAGCCATCTGGAACCAGGTGCTGGGCAACGATTGTGGCAAGGCGGTTTCCAAGTCCAATCTGAATTAACAGGGAATCTATTTTTTTTAAACCGAATTCTTTGAGGACGCTATTAATTCTGCGTTTCGGTATTTGATCAAGCTCGATTTCATAACGTTCCAGTTCACGGTTCAGCATTCGCTGCCCGAGGACTTTAGCTTCATCTTCTTTCAGGTTTTTCAGAAAGTGACGGATCTGAGAGCGTGCCTTGGCCGTTACGACAAAGTTTAACCATGCCGGGTTAGGCTTTGCACCGGGCGCTGTGACGATTTCTACTGTTTGTCCTGTTGCCAGTTCAGCTTTCAGGGGGGCCAGCCGACGGTTGATCCGTGCTGTTACACAACTATCCCCAATATCACTATGGATTGCATAGGCAAAATCAACAGCTGTTGCGCCTCGTGGGAGTTCCAGAATTTCACCCGTTGGAGTGAAGACATAGATTTCATCAGGGAACAGATCAACTTTGACGTGTTCAAGAAATTCTTCAGAATTACCCGCCTGCTGTTGCATTTCGAGGATTCGTTTTAACCAGTCACGGGCACGTTTGTGAGCATTATTGGCTGCACTTCCTCCTGTTTTATAGAGCCAGTGCGCAGCGATCCCTGCTTCGGCAACTTCATTCATTTCGCGGGTACGGATCTGGACTTCGATGGGTACTCCATGTGGGCCGAATAAAACGGTATGTAATGACTGATAACCATTGGACTTGGGAATAGCAATATAGTCTTTAAATTTACCTGGCACGGGTTTAAATAAGTTGTGAACAGCACCGAGGACGCGATAACACATATCGACGCTATCGACGATAATGCGAAAGCCATAAACATCAAAAACTTCCGAAAAGGAGAGATGGTTTTCTCGCATTTTTTTATACAGGCTATAAACATGTTTTTCCCGGCCAATGACATCACCAGAAAGTTTTTCCTGGCGCAAACGTCGTTTGATCGCGTTCCTGTTTTTTGTGACAATTTCCTTTCGATTGCCCCTGGCTTTTTTTACCTCATTCGTTAAAACTTTATAACGGTTTGGATAGAGAGCTGAAAAGCCTAATTCTTCAAGTTCAAGCCGGATGCTGTTCATTCCTAACCGTTGCGCGATAGGGGCATAAATTTCAAGTGTTTCTCTGGCGATACGACGACGTTTTTCGGGATTAAGAGCACCAAGAGTGCGCATGTTATGGGTTCTGTCGGCAAGTTTGACCAGAATGACTCGAATATCACTGGACATTGCCATCATCATTTTGCGGAAATTCTCTGCCTGTTTGGCTGCCTGACTTTCAAACTCGAGGTGGGTCAGTTTACTCACGCCATCAACAATCTCGGAAACTTCCGATCCAAATTTTTCAGTAAGATCTTCTTTTGAGATCGGTGTGTCTTCCAGCACATCATGTAGCATAGCGGCGATCAGTGTTTCATGATCCATGTGCATATTGGCGAGGATGGCTGTGACCTCCAGCGGATGCTGGATATACGGCTCACCACTCATGCGTGTTTGTCCTTCGTGCGCTATAGCACCATACTCAAAAGAGTCACGAATTTTTTCTACCTGGTTGGGTTCCAGATAGGTGGAGGATAAGTTACAAAGATCATTGATTCCATACATGATCCTAGCTTACCCCAGACCAGCGTGGTTCTGGAAGAGGGGGATATTGTAAATCTGATTTACGGTGTTAAATTGGGGCAGGGCCTTGTTCTTCAGGTATGGCCAGCTCACCAAGCTCTGCCATTTCTTCATCCATTTTTTCTTTTGCATCAATTGCATCAACTTTTTCCATGTCGATTAACCCGGCTGCAATTTCTCTGAGAGCAATAACGGTGGGTTTGTCTTTTTCTTCATCAACCAGTGTTGGAGAACCCATTGCAATCTGGCGTGCACGCTTACTGGCCAGCAAAACAAGATCAAAACGGTTGCCAACATGTGGTAAACAATCTTCTATAGTAACTCGAGCCATGGGTTTTCCTCAGATACGACTGACTTTGTAAAACAGCCGAGTATCCTAGCAAAGGATCATCACTTTTCCAATAGATCATTTAGCAAAGGTGCTATTTCAAGCTGTTGTACTGCTAATCGTAGGCGATTAGCCCGAATTATAGACTGCAGATCGGCCAAAGCCGTATGAAAATCATCATTCACAACAATAAAGTCAAAATCTTTATAGTGTGACATTTCGGCAACGGCATCGCGCATACGTCGTTCGACGATGCTGTTATCGTCTTCACCACGGCGTTTTAGCCGCTGTTCCAGTTCATTGTGAGAAGGTGGCAGTATAAAAATACTGCAACAGTCCGGTTTTTGTTGCCTGATTTGTTGTGCACCTTGCCAGTCTATTTCCAGAATGACATCCGCACCGGTCTTCAAAAGAGTCTCAACAACTGCTTTGGATGTTCCGTAGGAATGATCAAACACATGGGCATGTTCGAGAAATTCATCGGCGGCAACCATCCGATCAAATTCAGCCTGATCAACAAAATGGTAATTGACGCCATCATGTTCACCGGGTCTTTTCGCGCGGGTTGTATGAGAAATGGCGACAGAAATTTCTGGTGACGCACTGACAAGTGCACTGACCAGGCTGGTTTTCCCGGCGCCGGAAGGTGCTGAAATAATATAAAGTTGACCACTCATTCTATATTCTGGATCTGCTCCCGCATTTGTTCGATCAGGACTTTCAGTTCAATTGAAGCTTCGGTACTGTCCATATGGGCTGATTTAGATCCTAATGTATTCGCTTCACGATTCATTTCCTGCATTAGAAAATCCAGTCTGCGTCCGATCGGTTCTGGTTGTTTGATGACTCGCTGGACTTCACTGATATGGGCATCAAGGCGATCGAGTTCTTCATC
>JALSSM010000014.1 GCA_026984275.1 Gammaproteobacteria bacterium | reverse complement strand
AAAACCACAACTGTCGCCATGGACTACGGCAGGATCACCCTTGAAGATAACACTCAGATAAATTTGTTCGGTACACCCGGCCAGGATTATCTTGATTTCATGTGGGATATTCTTGCCAAAGGCATGCAGGGTTTTATTTTCGTTGTTGACAGTAGTAATCACTCAGCACTTGAAGATGCCAGAGATATTCTCTCCAGTTTCGATACATCACTTCCTCATGTTATCGCGGCCAACAAGCAGGACTATCCAGAAACGATCAGTACAGATGAAATCCGATCACATCTCAACCTTTCAGAAACTATTCCTGTTGTTCCTTGTGCAGCGATAGAGAAAGAAAGTGTTATGGATGTTCTTAAGGCACTGACGAACTCAATTGATCTGGAAGCCATACCTGCCGTTATTTAACCTGAACTCGAGTTCAGGTTATTTAAGAATCGTCAGACTCCGATTCGTGAGTCGAAAGAAAAAAAGCATCAATTAACAACATCACGGCTCCAACAGAGATTGCGGCATCGGCTATGTTGAATGTCGCGAAATGCCAGGTGTCGATATGAAAATCAATAAAATCGACCACATGACCAAATCGTACCCGATCAATCAAGTTACCGATAGCTCCACCCAGGATCAGTGCCAGAGCACTTGCCATCCAGACTGCTTTTTTTGGTAGTTTTAAAAGCCACACGATCAGGACAATTGAGACAACACCGGCCAATATCGCAAAAAACCATCGTTGCCAACCACCAGCTTCACCAAGAAAACTGAATGCTGCACCGGTATTATGTGCCAGCACAAGGTTCAGCCATGATGTGAGTTCAACAGGGGGGTTTAAGGTAAGGTTTTCTGAAATAAAAAACTTGCTGAACTGATCCAGAACCACCACTAAAACTGAAAGCCATAACCACCGCATCGTGCTGTCTCCGATCAATCAGGCGAACGAACGAGGTTCGCCATCACCTTCAACATTCTCTACACATCGACCGCATAACTCAGGATGCTTGTCATGGCGGCCCACATCCTCACGATGATGCCAGCAACGTACACACTTGGGATACTCAGATGCTGTTGCGATCAATTTCAATGATTCGAGATCTGTGGCGACAACATTAGCAGGAGCTTCGGATAATGGATGAAGTCGGGCATAAGAAGTGATCAGTACGAAACGTAATTCGTCTCCGAGTTTGTTCAGATCAGCAAACAGCTCATCTGTACAAAAAAGATCAACCTCGGCATCCAGTGATGAACCGATAGCGCCTTCAACACGCAATCTTTCCAGCTCTTTGCTGATGGCGACACGTACTTCGATGACTTTTTGCCAGTAATTCAGATCAAACTCGGCAACATCTTTCAGATTGTTGAGAGGCTCATACCAGGTTTCCAGAAAAACAGAACCATCATGCCTGCCCGGAATATGATGCCATAGTTCTTCTGCTGTAAAACTCAGGATTGGGGCGATCCAGCGCGTCATCGCTTCAACAATATGATAAAGCGCCGTCTGTGCTGATCGACGTGCGTGACTGTCACTTTGTGTTGTGTATTGCCTGTCCTTAATAATGTCGAGATAAAATCCACCCATTTCCACTGCACAGAAATGATGAAGCTTTTGATAGATCAGATGGAACTGGAAATTCTCATAGGCTTCGAGGATCTCAGTTTGTAGCTGAGCAGCATGCTGAACGGCCCAACGATCAAGCTTGATCATTTTATCCATCGGCACCCTGTTTTTGTCCGGATCGAAACCCTCCAGATTGGATAATAAAAAACGTGCTGTATTTCTGATCCGTCGGTAAGCATCTGCTGTGCGATTAAGAATTTCATCAGACACACTCATCTCGGCGCTGTAGTCGGAAGATGCGATCCAGAGCCTTAGAATATCGGCACCCAGCCGATTGATCACCTTCTGCGGCTCGACGACATTCCCTTTCGACTTGGACATTTTCATGCCCTTCGCATCGACGGTAAAACCGTGAGTCAAAACACACTTGTAGGGAGCAACACCATTGATCGCCACGGATGTTAATAAAGAAGACTGGAACCAGCCGCGATGCTGATCCGAACCTTCCAGATAAAGATCAGCCGGGAAAGCCAGCTTCTCGTCCTGCTTCAGAACGGCTTCATGTGTGACACCAGAATCGAACCAGACGTCCAGTGTATCCGTCACTTTTGTATATTGATCAGCTTCATCACCCAGCAACTCAGTTGCATCCAGTTCAAACCAGGCATCGATACCTTCCTGCTCAATCTGATCAGCGACTTCGGCAATTAAGCGTGTTGTATCTGGATGTAATTCCTGTGTCTCTCGATGAATAAAAACCGCAATCGGCACACCCCAGGTTCGTTGCCGAGAAATACACCAGTCGGGACGATTTTCGATCATGCCTTTGATGCGTTCTTCACCCCAGTCTGGCATCCAGGTAACTTTACCAATCTCCTCCAGCGCGGTCTTACGCAAATGATTGCCGTCCATACTGACGAACCATTGTGGTGTTGCACGGAAGATGATCGGCGTTTTGTGTCGCCAGCAATGTGGGTAGCTGTGATTCAGGTTTTCATGATGGATCAGTGCATTATTAGCCTTTAGTACCTCAATCACCATCTCATTTGCTGCAAACACATGCTTACCAGCAAACAACTCCGTATTCGGCAAAAAGACACCATTATCACCAACGGGGTTATCAACAGGTAGGCCATAACGTTGTCCGACAACATAATCGTCCTGACCATGTCCCGGTGCAGTATGAACAGCACCGGTTCCCGCTTCCAGGGTAACGTGATCACCGAGAATGATCGGTACTTCGCGATCATAAAAAGGATGCTTCAGTTTCAGACCTTCCAGATCGGAACCTTTGCAATAAGCAATGACGCGATGATCCTCAAAACCATAACGGATCATGACATCTTTGATCAGGCCTTCCGCAATCAATAAGCGTTCAGCACCGTGATCACCTTCACACTGAATGACAGAGTATTCAACTTCCGGATTCAGAGCGACCGCCTGGTTAGCTGGCAAGGTCCACGGCGTTGTTGTCCAGATCACAACAGACATGGGGCCTTTACCATTATGACCATTGACATGATCACAACGAGCTATCAGAGCTTCCTCATCTAAAACTTCAAACCGGACATCGATCGCCGGTGAGGTTTTATCTTCATATTCAACTTCCGCCTCGGCCAGAGCTGATCCACAATCGGTACACCAGTGCACCGGCTTGACGCCCTTTTGCAGATGTCCGGCATCAATAATCTTGCCCAACCCACGAACGATATTGGCCTCGAAAGCAAAGTTCATGGTCAGGTAAGGGTTATCCCAATCACCCAGCACACCCAGACGTTTAAAATCTGTCCGTTGTTTATCGACCTGCTTTTGAGCATATTCACGACAGGCCTTACGGAAAGTTTTTGCATCAACCTTATGTCCAGCCTTGCCAACTTTCTTTTCAACCTGTAATTCAATCGGCAAACCATGACAGTCCCAACCTGGAATATAAGGCGAGTCCAGATCACTTAATGACCGTGATTTAATAATGATGTCTTTAAGAACTTTATTCACCGCGTGACCGATATGGATATCACCATTCGCATACGGAGGCCCATCATGAAGAATGTATTTTTCTTTACCCGTACGCGCTTTGCGGATCTTCTGATAAAGATCTTCCGACTCCCATTTTTTTAACATTTCCGGTTCGCGGTTCGGTAAATTTCCACGCATGGGGAAATCTGTTTTTGGAAGATTTAAGGTTGGTTTGTAATCCGTACTCATTGCTTACTCATTTTCTAAAAAATATTCTCTGGCCATTTTTGCATCCAATGCTATCTGCTCCCGAAGGATTTCAAAGGAATCAAACTTCTTATCATCGCGCAACTTCTTCAGGAACTCCACCTTTATATACTGTCCATACAGATCACCCGTAAAATCAAACAGGTGAGCCTCCAGTATACTGCGTGTTCCTCCGAGTGTAGGTTTGGTACCGATATAGGCAATGGATGGCTGTGCAGGTTGATCCTGTAACACAACATTGGCCACAAATATTCCTTTTAATGCCGTTTTCATGCGGCGTAATTCAATATTTGCGGTGGGGAATCCTAACGCCCTTCCCTGTTTGTTTCCGTGTGCTACCCGGCCACTAATGCTATAACGTCGCCCCAATAACCGTGCGGCCTGATCAAGATCGCCTGTTTCAAGTGCCGTTCTTATCCGACTACTGCTCACCCGTTTATTATCAATTAAAAAGGTTTTTGATCGTTCAACCTTAAAACCATGTTTATGGCTCAAATTGCAAAGCAGATCATAATCGCCTTTGCGTCCTTGTCCAAACCGGAAATCATCACCGATCAATAAATGCCGAACACCCACTTTACCCAACAATAAATTGACCACAAAGTCTTCTGCCGATAATGCAGCAAGTTGTGCATTAAAACGAATACAGATCATGCGATCAACACCATGATCACGCAACAACTGATATTTTTCACGCCAGCGTGTCAATCGAGATGGCGCCTTATCCGGATCAAAAAACTCCAGGGGCTGTGGTTCAAAGACCATGACGGTAACAGGAAGGTTCAGATCGTCAGCACAAGTACGCAATTGTTTCAGTACAGCCTGATGACCAAGATGAAAGCCATCAAAATTGCCGATCGTCGCCACACAGTCATGATAACGTGTATCGAGATCGCTGAGATTTCGGATGAGCTCCATCTTTTTGCCAGATAAAAAAGATGGATTATACAGGATCGCTTTTATCTACGATCGACCCGCTTGTTAATTTTTCTCAGTTTGACTGGCGATATACTTTTCAACGGAGGTTGCTGGCAGCATGCCCGGCTGGGCTGCTTTCAACTCACCTTCCGGTGAAAACAGTAAATAGGTTGGTGTGCCGCGAAACGTTTCTTGCGTCGCGGCCAGAAATTTTTCTCGTACTTCAGGTTTGTCAGTAACCATGACGGGATATGGCAATGAATTTTCCTGTTGATAATCACTGACTAATTTGATGTTGTCTGTACCATCGATCGAAATCGCGATCACTTCAGCATCTTTGTTTTTATGATCTTTATGAAATTTAGCGTATTCCGGTTCCTGTTGTTTACAAATCGCACAGGTGGTTTCCCAGAACATCACTAATGTCCATTTGCCTTTGCCGACATGATCTTCGAGACTTCCGGCTTCACCATTCAGTTTTTTTACCTTCATCCCCAGGTCAAAATCAGCCGCGAACACTGACGAGGAAAGTAGAAAAAATAATGCCGGTATAATTTGTTTTATAGACATTTTTCCCTCCAGTTTTGCTTTTAGAACCATCATCAATCTGAAAAGTTCAAATCATGCCATCTCACACCCAGAATCAGTAACGACAATGTATACACAACGCCGCCAATAACAACCCATTTTCCAAGCTGTAGTGCCCGTTCAAATCCTGACCACTGTATCCACTCGGCCAGATCAGGTACATAAAACCATAAAGTAAGCGCCATGATCAGTGCAGCCAATCCAACCTTAACTAATAACGACATCCAGCCAGCTTCAGGAATATATACATCCTGTTTGCGTAAACCTCTATATAACAACCCTGCATTAATAAATGCCGATAAA
>JALSSM010000013.1 GCA_026984275.1 Gammaproteobacteria bacterium | reverse complement strand
TCAGTAGGCCTTCCAGCGACGCGATCCTGACCAATAACTCTAAAGCGATAATAAGAGCTGATACGTGCTATGGACTCTGGAAAATTTGAAGAAAGAAACTTATTTGATCCACTCTTATCGACCATAACAGTCTGGTTATCAGAGTAAATACAGGTTACGTCTTCATTGTCCTTAACAACTTCTCTGCTTGCTCCGGTAAGTGAAATCAAACGTTCAGTTTCACCCTGCTCATCTACCTTATGGATAATTCTCATGCTATCCAACTGGTTGCCACGACTATAGACAAACACGCCATCAAAGTTTAGTTTATGGCTTGCAGAAGACATCTTTTCAAGGATCTTACGAGCCTGATCTTCAGAGGTAATCTTACTTATTTCACCCGCCGTTACACTGGCAGATAAAATACAGACCACTAAGGCCACTCCAGTCCACAATGACCTTTTCATAGAAAAGTTACCGGTTAACTCCATGCCCGACTAGTCGAGCATTCGGTGAAACTCCCTGTACCCCCATTCGGGAATTAACCTGATTATGATTCAGAATATAAGGATTAAGACGTTTTGCCTCGAGTGTATTTTCTACAGGCTCATATTTTACAGTTCGGACAGTAGAAGGGATGACATTGACCATTGAAGACTCCGTTATGGGTGCGAAGCCGATATTGTCATCAATGGGGGAAATCTGACTACCGTTTGCAGCGATGTCCGGGGCTCCACCTTCAAGATCTGGAGTTTGCTGGTTGCTATTTTGTATCCCAAAAATAGCAACGGCTGTGACAGAGGCTGCAACAGCAAGTCCTGCCAAGGGTTTTGTAAAGTCTCTCGAAATAAATTTATTTTTCCGTTTCGGTGCCAGAACTGTCGGTTCATGTTCCAGCATTTCATTTAATCTTGTTGCCAGATCAGGTTTTACAGAAGCAGGCATTGTATTACGCATCGTGTCACCAATGATATGGTAGCGCTGCCAACTCCGTTTTGTTTCAGGATCCAGTTCAATATTTTCTATGGCAATATTCCTTTCACGACTATCCAGTTCGCCGTCCATCAGGGCGGAAATTCTTTCCATTTTATCTTCACTCATCTCACTTCACTCCAGCAATGTATGGTCACTCCAATAAAGGTTTGAGACGGTTATCAATCGCCTCACGAGCCCGGAAAATGCGAGATCTTACTGTGCCAATGGGGCACGTCATGGCTTCTGCAATTTCATCATAGCTCAGTCCTTCTACTTCTCTTAATGTGATCGCTAATCGCAAATCATCTGGCAATTCCTCGATCGCCTCGAGAATCGTCCTTTGTATTTCATCGGTCAACAATAAGTTTTCCGGTGTATCTGTTTCCTTTAGAGCCTCATCGAGGTCGAAGGTTTCATCATCAGGGCCAATTGGTTGAACTTCTTGTGGTCGTCGCGCCCTTGAGGCCACATGATTTTTGGCTGTATTGATCGCAATTCGATACAACCAGGTATAGAAAGCACTATCTCCCCTGAAATTCGGCAGCGCTCTGTAGGCCTTTAAAAAGGCCTCTTGCGCTATATCCTGTGCATCAGTCACATCGCGCACATAACGAGATACAAGATTCACCACTCTGTTCTGGTATTTTATAACCAGCAGATCAAAGGCTTTCTTGTCCCCCCTTTGTACTCTTTCGACTAATGTACTATCCGCTATTTCATCGCCCATCAGGGCCTTCTCCTTGTGTTATTATTATGCGGCTTTCATCCTACCCCGGCGACATAGACCTGTCGTTTATTGATAAGTTCGATGAAAACTACAATTACATTATAAACAAGTTATAAAACGTATAAAGAGCAATGGTACATCAACACGATTTCGACGTCTTAATTATCGGCAGTGGTGCTTCAGGACTTAGTCTTGCACTCAAGTTGGCTGATCACGCTAATGTCGGCGTCATCTCTAAAGGCCCACTAAAAGAAGGCTCTACCTACTATGCCCAGGGTGGCATTGCGGCTGTACTTGACCCGGCTGACACGTTGGAATCACACATCGAAGACACACTAAATGCTGGTGCTGGCCTTTGTGATCCGACAGTGGTTGAGTTTGTCGCCTCAAAAGGCAAAGAAAGTATTGAGTGGCTTCTTGATCTGGGCGTTCCTTTTACACCCGATGATGCTACTGAACTACCCTGGCATCTGACACGCGAAGGTGGTCATAGTCATCGACGCATCATCCACGCCGCTGATGCGACGGGCAAAGCCGTTGAAACAACGCTGGAAACTCAGGTGCGAGCAAACCCGAACATTTCCCTCTATGAACATCATATAGCGATTGATCTGATCACCGGATCAAAAATCGGATTAAAGACTGATCGTTGTCTTGGCGCTTATGTGCTGAATAAGGAACAGGATCATGTCGTTACTTTTCGGGCCAAATTCGTCGTCCTGGCAACGGGCGGTGCTGGCAAGGTCTACCTCTATACCAGTAACCCGGATGTTTCTACGGGTGACGGTATCGCCATGGCCGCACGTGCTGGCTGTGATATTGCCAATATGGAGTTTATGCAATTTCACCCAACCTGTCTTTATCACCCGGCGGCGAAATCTTTCCTCATTACCGAAGCGATCAGAGGTGAAGGTGGCATTCTACTGTTGCCTGATGGTGAACGGTTTATGGATCGTTTCGATGAAAGAGCTGAACTGGCTCCCCGGGATATTGTCGCACGGGCCATCGATCATGAAATGAAGCGTACGGGTAGTGATAGTGTCTTTCTCGACATCAGTCACAAACCCGCCCGTTTTATTAAGGAACATTTTCCTAATGTTTCAAATAAATGTCTGGAATACGGTTTTGATATCACCCGCGAACCCATCCCGGTTGTTCCGGCAGCGCATTATATATGCGGTGGTGTGATCGCTGATCTGAATGGTCAGACAACGTTACCCGGCCTTTACGCAATAGGAGAAACATCCTGTACCGGACTACATGGAGCGAATCGTATGGCCAGTAATTCACTACTCGAATGTCTGGTCTTTGCACAGTCCTGCCATGATGATATCGTCGCCCACCTTACATCAGCCAGTATGCCTCCAGACTTGCCTTTCTGGGATGAAACTCAGGTGAGAGACTCTGATGAAGAAGTTGTGGTTTCACACAACTGGGACGAACTTCGCCGTTTCATGTGGGATTACGTTGGTATCGTACGTACCACCAAACGTCTGCAACGGGCCAAAAATCGTGTGGAATTACTAAAAGCTGAAATCGCTGAATATTATGGAAATTTCCGCGTTAACAATGATCTGATTGAATTGAGAAACCTTGTTCAGGTGGCTGATTTGATCATCCAGTCCGCCCTGCACCGAAAGGAAAGCCGGGGACTTCATTACATTCTTGATTACCCCGAACAGTCCGATCAAGTACATAATACAATTTTGAGATCACGATCAAATGAAACTACCTGATTACACTGCACCCGATGATCTGCTAAACGATAAAATTATTCTTGTCACGGGTGCCGCTGGTGGTATCGGTCGAACGGCCGCCAGAACTTATGCGGCTTATGGTGCAACCGTCATTATTCTGGATAAAAACATCCCTGCCTTAGAAACCTTGTATGACGAAATAAAACAGGATGGATCACCTGAAGCCGCAATTTACCCAATGGATCTCGCGGGTGCCTCCGTCAGTGATTATGAAACGCTGGAAATTACGCTGGAAAAGAATTTTGGAAAACTGGATGGTTTGTTACACAATGCAGCCATTCTTGGAAACCTGACCAGTATTTCAAATTATGATCTCCAGCAATGGCAGCAGGTCATGACTGTCAATTTTAATGCCCCCCTCCTTCTGACACGTGCCTGTCTGTCTTTATTGAAGGCTTCTGAATCTGCTTCAGTGATCTTTACCTCAGATACTGTAGGCCGACGTGGAAAAGCCTATTGGGGAGCCTATGGAGTTTCGAAATTTGCTATCGAAGGCTTGATGCAAGTATTGGCAGAGGAACTTGAAACAAACACCTCCATCAGGGTAAACAGCCTTGATCCCGGCCCGGTACGAACACTTTTAAGATCATCAGCCTATCCTGCTGAAGAACCAGGAAACTGCCCGCTTCCGGAAACTATCATGCCCGCCTATCTTTATTTAATGGGTAAAGATAGTCAGACGCTGAATGGAGAAACACTCTCCGCACAATAACAAGCCAATATTCTGGCACGTTTTTCGCATTATTTTTGTCACGATTAACGAACCGGGTGAGAATCATGGCGATGCCCCTTCAGGAAATAGCTCCACAATATGAAGATTATATGATCCGGGTTTCATCGGAAGAGATAAAGAATTATCATAAGCCTATGAACGATAAACAGAATATGGATCAACAGGCATTAAAAGTTGCCAACGTGCTCCAGACATCGCTTGATCTGAACAAGCTGATCGAAATGTTTGCTGAAAAGCTGGCAGAGTTTGTCGCGCATGATAGCCTGCTCTACATCAACAAAGAGGAAGATCTTGAATTACTCGTCGGTAAGCCTGGTCTCAATACCTGCACTTATCAGGTGACTCTACTTGAGAAGTCGCTGGGCGAGGTCACTATTTCCCGGCAAAAACCTTTCGATGAGAATGAAATCAAGTGGTTTGAATCACTTCTTTGTTCGTTAATTTACCCTCTGCATAATGCCCTGCTTTACAAACAGGCAATCCAGAGTGCTTATAAAGATCCTGTTACGGGTGTCAATAATCGTGCAGCGATGGATGCTACTCTCGAACGTGAAGTCGAACTGGCTCATCGAACGGGTGCCGCACTCTCTGTGATCATGCTGGATATTGATCATTTCAAACACATTAATGATAAATATGGCCATCTTGCTGGTGACGCTGTTCTAAAAGGAGTTGGATCATGCCTGACTGAATGCATTCGTCGTAGTGATATCGTCTTCAGATATGGTGGTGAAGAATTCGCCGTGATACTCAACACAACGGATATTGATGGTGCAAATTTTCTGGCCAATCGGATCCGTGTAGCGATAGAAAAACGCAACTTTGAATACGATGGCCTGAAAGTCAATATTACGATCAGTGCTGGAGTCGCTTTACTTGAAAAAGATTATGAAGCGAGAGATCTGATCGATGCAGCCGATCGTGCACTCTATCAGGCCAAGAAAGCTGGCCGAAATCTGGTTGTTGTCTATGACCCGAAGAATGATGCTTCAACAGATTCTGCCTCTGCATAATCTAAAACTGATTTTCGTCTAATCTTCTTCTCACCTCACCGTTATTAGCTGGCTGACTGGCCATCAACTTACTCATTAATTTAATCCCTTACCTGGCAACATATACCTTGAGCAATGAGGTGTAAAACATACCAGGAGGCTATCGGATTTAGGAAGAAACTACTACGGAGATGGAAACGAGCGAACTTTTATCGAACATCTTTCTATATAACCTGAAAACAGCCTGACTTGTATGGGTTGACCGTGTACTCTATAAATACTTCCAATCATAAAAAATTGTTACTCAATAAGTAATTACGACAGTATTGGCTAGTGTTTCTATGAAATATGTGGTATAGGTGATACACAAGGTGTAAGGGAAAAGTTAAAAAAATAATAAATGATTCTAACAGGAGGTTATT
>JALSSM010000012.1 GCA_026984275.1 Gammaproteobacteria bacterium | reverse complement strand
GTAATCGTTACATTATCTGTGCCACCATTATCAAGCGTCATACCAATCAACTGATTGAGAGCCTCATCGCGCCCATGATCGATCAGCGTTCTTTCAATATCTTTATGGGCGACATGTTTATCCAGTCCATCAGAACTCAGAAGGTAACGATCGCCAACCTGAATGTCACAGGAACCTGATTCCAGTTGCAGATCGTCATCGGTACCAATACAGCGGGTTAACAGATTGGCGGAAACATGCTGGCTGGCTTCTTCTCGTGTGATCATGCCCAGTTCCACATAGATTTCAGCCTGTGAATGATCTCTGGTTAACTGCACCAGTTCATTCTCTCTGAGCCGATAAAGTCGACTATCTCCTGCCCAGAGATAATCACACTGATGACCATTGATCAGCATAACGACAGCCGTACTACCATTAATACGATCATGTTTTTCACCTAACTGGATCAAGTGCGTATTTACAGAATATAAAGCAGATTTAATATCTTCCGTAAAGGATTCTGAATGATGGCTTTTTTCGAGTTTATCCAGTGTGTCAATGATTAGCTGGCTGGCAAAATCTCCAGCTTCATGACCGCCCATACCATCAGCAACAACCCATAACCCGGACTCCTGTTTTTCCAGAAAGGCATCTTCGTTATGAGGTCGAACATGACCAATGTGTGACACAGATGATGAAATAAAGTTAAAGCCCATTAATCAATCCTGTTATGAGTTATTCATAAGTAACCCTGAAATGAAGTACATGTTCAGGGAATTCTCTAAATGATTTTCCGAAGCTTATTTCACCTGATGGCGGTAACAGAATTTCTTCACGACGAAGAAACATTTCTCTGCCTCTTTCATTTTTTATCCATGTCCCATTGGTGCTTAAGTCCGCAATAAAAATTTTACCACGTCTATTCTCCAGTGTGAGATGTTGTCTTGAGGCCAGATCTTCATCAACAACCAGATTGCAGTAATCACTTCTGCCGACGGTAAAAATGGCCTGATCAGATTCCAGTACAAAATCCTGTTGTTTGTAGGTCATCAGTAATGTGGATGGTTTCTTGGGCTTACTGGTCACCCCGACTGTCATTTGAGTAACATCATCTTCCTCATCAAGAATCTCATAAATATCAATATCTTCCGATTTACCTTTGACAGGTGTTCTATCGATATGACGGCAGCGTGCCTGTAAAAAAGGAGACAATAACTTCATTGTTTCTCTGGATGTCAGAATTTGTCCAGGTTTACTGAGTGTCACCAGCCTTGCTGCAACATTGACGGAATCACCAAATACATCATCTTTTTCCAGGATCGCAGAACCATGATGTAATGCCACACGTAAATCCATCCGATCCTGAAGATTAACCTGTGCAGATCTTTTTGAATTAGCTTGCATTTCACTGGCGGCTGTTACGGCATTATCAACTGTATCGAAACGGATCAGCAACTCATCACCAATGGTTTTGACCACGATACCACCATGATGTTCTGAAATAAGTTCGATGGATTTTAGACAGTCAGAAATTCGTTCTTTTGCATCATGATCACCCAGTCTTTCGTAAAGCTGCGTGCTATTACAAATATCGGCAAAGAGCAGGGTGAGATCAGTTGTTGACACGGTATTGAACCAGATTTTCCTGAGATAATTTTAGATCCGTTAGGATACATGGCTATTATGTGGGGCATAGTTACACTTGAGTAAAAGATCGTCAAATCTATTTACCCCCATGACGATTTACTGACAAAAATCAGCATAAATGCGCTATCCTGTCAAAATCATGAGTAGCGAAATTTCTACAATTTCAGGTTCTGCACCCGTTTCCGTGAATTCACAGCGGATTTCTGATGATCAGTCTGGTGTTGGGAATTCGGGACGAAGTACAGAAAGGCGATCTCGCTGGCAAAATACACCGGGGATTCGTGTCTCTTTACAGAGCCTGGATCAGGAAGCACAGATTAACGAATATCGACGTTTACGATCGGATGGCCGTCGAAAAGATCAGTTAAGCGGCGTCGAATTAGAAAATTTTAACCGTACGATCGAAGTTGAATCACTCAATAAAGGATCAGTGAATCCACGAACCAGAATCATTCTCGACAGGTTTATTCAGCAAATGGGAGGAGCTGAACAATCCCTGTCCATCGGAAGTTATATCAATACTTCTGTCTGACCCTATACCCTATTGCCCCTGATTTCTTTTGCCGAGATTCGGAGCTTCACCATATTTTTCAATATAGTCATCAGCCAGTTGTAGAGCGGCAGCGAATTGTTCATCGGTCAATTTTTCTTTCGCCGGATCGAGAGCCAGTTTGGATTTTTTGTGTCCGAGATGTGTTGCGACCTTGTACCAGGCATAAGCGGCTTCATAATCCTGAGGGACACCTTTGCCTTTGGAATACATCTGGGCCAGACGATATTGCGCTTCCTTAACACCCTGTTTTGAGGCTTTCAGATACCAGGATGCGGCTTCTTTTTCATCCTTTTCTACGCCTTGTCCCTTGGCGAACATAACCCCTAAATAATACTGAGCATAAGGGTGTTTTGAATTCTGTGCCAATGGCATCATGGTTTGCCAGGCTTTTTCATAATCACCATTGGCATAAGCGAATACACCATCATTGAAATCTGCATAGACTGCGGTTGAAAAGGTGAGAAATAAAACGGTAATTAAAGATAATTTTCTAAACATTAATCCTTTCCTGTTAGTTAGTTGAGCGTATTATATGGATTGTAAGTGAATGTTAAATGAACGGTGGGTGAGTTTAACCCAATCTTGAAGGAGTTTGTATGAAAAAATTTCGTGTTTACCGGATATATAAAGACGATTCTGGAATTTCTGGTCGAATTGAAGCATCTACACTGGATGAACTCTCTCCCGGAGAAGTGGTGATCAAGGCTGCTTATTCAAGTGTTAACTACAAAGATGCACTGGCCGCGACAGGTGCGGGCAAGATTATTTCAAATTTTCCGTTGATCGGTGGTGTTGATGTTTCTGGCATTGTCGAGAGTTCAGAAGATGGTCGGTTCAAGACAGGTGATCAGGTTCTGGTGACAGGCTATGACCTGGGTGTTGCTCACGATGGAGGCTATGCCGAATTTGTGCGTGTACCGGCTGAATGGGTGATCCCTTTACCTGACACACTCTCACCGCGAGAAGCCATGATCATTGGCACAGCAGGTTTCACCGCCGCGTTATGTGTCTATCGAATGGAGCAAAATGGCCAGTCGCCGGATCAGGGGCCGATTTTAGTCAGTGGCGCGAGTGGTGGTGTGGGGAATATGGCGATTGATATGTTGTCATCAAAAGATTATCAGGTGACAGCTTTAACAGGGAAACTTGATGAATCGGATTATTTATATCAACTTGGCGCGAGTGAAATCCTCGATAGAACCAAACTGGAGTTTTCTGATCGGCCGCTGGAAAAAGCACTTTGGGCAGGTGCTGTCGATAATGTTGGTGGCGATATCCTTGCCTGGCTTACTCGAACCGTAAAACCCTGGGGCAATATCACTTCGGTCGGACTGGCGGGTGGTGCACAACTGAAAACCACCGTGATGCCGTTTATCCTCAGAGGCGTAAGTTTACTCGGGATCACCTCAGCCGGTTGTCCGACAGTGTTACGTCATAAGATCTGGGCAAGAATAGCCAGCGATCTACGCCCCAAACATTTTGATAAAATGGCTGTCAAAGAAATAGCACTGGAGGATCTGGATACTGTTTTCAATGCGATGTTAAAAGGCCAGACCAGAGGTCGTACGATCGTCCGTTTGTAATGTGACATACCCGAAATCAGTGGCAATGCAGCTCGTTAGCACACCTGCTGAACGGGCTGGCAGCGTTAGATTATTAAAGGAAGCTCTGATTTATTCAGAGCTTTCGCAGCATAGGGATGTGCTGCCATTTTCAATCACATTAAGTGATTGAAAATGAAGAAAAATAAAAATCGCATTTTTTATTTTTCGTACTCTGAGAATTCATGGATGAATTATTCAGGGCATCCTTAAGTAATGACACCACTACGCCACTGATTTCGGGTATAATCGCCAGCCCTTTTGAAATGTTAATGGAAGACCATGTCAGCTCAAACTTTATATGACAAACTCTGGGATGCCCATGTTGTTCGCGAGAACGAAGATGGAACATCACTTATTTATATTGATCGGCATTTGATCCACGAAGTCACCTCGCCACAGGCCTTTGAAGGGTTGAAACTGGCCGGGCGAAAACCCTGGCGTATTGATGCCAATCTGGCCGTGTCGGATCACAATGTTCCAACGACAGATCGCTCGGAGCCAATTAAAGATCCCATTTCAAAATTACAACTGGATACACTGGATGCTAACTGTTCTGAATGGCAGATAACGCAGTTTGATATTCATGATCCAAGACAGGGCATTGTGCATGTGATCGGACCAGAGCAGGGCGCTTCATTGCCCGGGATGACGATCGTTTGTGGAGATTCACACACCTCTACACATGGTGGCCTGGGAGCATTGGCTTTCGGGATAGGGACCTCCGAAGTCGAACATGCTCTGGCGACGCAGTGTCTGATCTTGCGAAAGTCGAAAAACATGCTGGTGAAGGTCGATGGAAAAGTTGGAAAAGGTATTACGGCGAAAGATATTATCCTTGCCATTATTGGCAAGATCGGTACAGCCGGAGGAACGGGCTATGCTATGGAATTTGCCGGATCAGCGATTGAAGACTTATCAATGGAAGGCCGTATGACCTTGTGCAATATGGCGATTGAAGCCGGAGCCCGAGCTGGTTTTGTGGCGGTTGATGACAAGACCATCGAATTTATCAAAGATCGTCCTTATTCTCCGAAAGGGGAGAGCTGGGACAAGGCCGTAGCTTACTGGAAAACGTTACACACCGATGAAGGCGCAACATTCGATAAAGTTGTCGAACTCAACGCTGAAGAAATAGAACCTCAGGTTACCTGGGGAACATCGCCGGAAATGGTTGTTTCTGTTACCGATGTGATTCCTGATCCGGATCAGGAAGCGGATGCCGTGAAAGCGGAAGGCATGAGCAATGCGTTGGCCTATATGGATCTGAAACCGGGAACGCCCATCTCGGAGATCGAGATTAGTCGAGTTTTTATTGGTTCCTGTACCAATTCGCGTATTGAAGATATGCGTGCGGCCGCTGAAGTGGCGAAAACCGGCAAAGTAGCCAGTCAGGTTACTGAAGCGATCGTGGTGCCGGGATCAGGGCTGGTCAAAAGGCAGGCCGAAGCAGAAGGTCTGGACAAAATTTTTCTTGAAGCTGGTTTTGAATGGCGTGAACCTGGCTGCTCTATGTGTCTGGGCATGAACCCGGACAGACTCAAGCCCGGTGAGCATTGCGCCTCAACATCCAACAGAAATTTTGAAGGACGGCAGGGGCCGGGAGGTCGTACACATCTCGTCAGTCCAGCGATGGCCGCCGCCGCGGCCATTGCTGGTCATTTTGTTGATATTCGGGAGATCAAATAATGGAACCCTTTACTAAACTGCATGGACTGGTTGTACCGCTTGATCGACCTAATGTGGATACCGATGCGATCATTCCCAAACAATTCCTGAAATCCATCAAGCGTAGTGGCTTTGGCCCTA
>JALSSM010000011.1 GCA_026984275.1 Gammaproteobacteria bacterium | reverse complement strand
ACATCATTGGAAAGTGTTTGGCATTTTTGATCAATAATTTTCAAAATGTCTTCTTTTTCATGGTTGTCTACATTTTCGATGGTTTCACGAATATCTGTGATGACACCCGCCATTGAAGTAAATGATTCAGTTAATGCCAGAACCGACTCATCACCATTGACTAAAGAACCACTAACTTGTGCTATGGCAAGATTCAACATTTTCACTGTCTCTCTTACCTGACTCCAGTCAAGATCCGGTGCTGAGGCATTCGACCCTTTATTGATTGCTACTGTCTGCAGGTTCATGTTGATTTTCCGAAGGAATCACTACTTTTCTTATATTTTAAAATCATTATTCAATCCCATCATTTTTATCGTTGCCCGAAGTAAATCTGATGGTTCTTTCCAGATCACTTTTTTATTCTGTTTTTCTGCTTCGTACAAAAAAGCGATAAACAGTTGCAAGGCCGCTGCATCAACAGATTCCACTTCTGAACAATCAATTTCTAACTCATTTTTCTGATCAAGATAGATTTTTAACTGCTCATGTAACGTACTAACATCTGCGATAGAGATTGAGCTTTCAAGCTTGAAGCAGTCACCCGAATTGTTTTCACTTTGTTCTACTTCCATTTCAATCACCTCTTCTTCCATAATATCCTGATCATTCGTTTCTGTTTCATTGAACTCATCCGATAACTCTTCAGATTCTTTTTCAACTATTTCGGATTTGGCCACCTTCTCGCCTAAATCTATAGATACTTCTTCCTTATCAGACTCATCTTCATTCAACCAGGCCAATGGGTCGATACCAATCAGAGATTTTTTCTTTGTTCGCTTAAGGCCTTTGAGTGGCTGATCAACGTCAGCTATTTCGTCAGTCACAGGACTTCACCTTCATGTACAGGAGAAAGCGTTCGATCAAACTTTAAATCTTCTGCTAATTCTCTATAGTCAATCGCACCATTATTTTTTGGCCGATATTCAAAAATTGTTTTTCCTGCTCCCGGACATTCTGCAAGAGCGGCTGTTTCCCGAATCTGAGTAGCAAAAATTTTACCTGGGAAATACTCCAGAATTTTTTCCAGTATTTCCTTTGGCAAACGCCTTCGCACATGAAAGCGTGTTAGTACAATTCTCTCTTTGAGTTTATGTCCAAGCTTCTGCTCAAAGTTTTTTATGGTTGCCATTAAAAATGACAATCCTTCCAGTGATAAATAATCACCAGCAACTGGGATTAAAACTTCATTACTGGCCATTAGAGCATTTACAGCGAGCAAGCCTGATGCTGGTGGACAATCAATTAGAATATAATCCTGATCCTGTAAATTTCCTGTTAAAGCCTGTTTTAATCGAGCACCTTTTTTTGCACCAGCTTCTACAAGATGTTCAATTTGTCCCAGATCTGCACCTGCCGGGATCAGATTCAGATTCTCACGAACCTTTATCATCGAAGGTTTGATGGGTGCTCCCTTCAGTAGTACTTCATCCATTCCGACATAGTCACGCCCATTCAAACCAAGACTACTGGCCAGATGAGACTGAGGATCAAGATCGATAACCGTCACTTTTTTTCCTGACAATGCCAGCGCATGTGCAAGATTGACTGTTGTGGTTGTCTTACCGACGCCACCTTTCTGATTTATGACAGAAAGTATTCTCATTGGTCAGTCTCCCTGTTTCCCTCTAATTTTTTCTGAATGGATTTTGATGGAGAATAGAGCCTAGAACTCTTCCCACTCATCACTGTCCAGACTGGTACTTGCAGCAGCAACTTTTACGGGTGCAACCGGGGCAGATGCAGTCACAGTATTTTCAGCTGATCCTGATTCATTGCTCCATGGTCGATCTTCGTTACGTCGTTCCTGTGGAGCTACTGACTGAACATTGCCAGTATTGAAGAAATTCATTTGCTCAAGAAGACTTCTGGATTGCTCATCCATTGATTCGCTTGCCGCTGCCGCTTCTTCGACCAGTGCTGCATTTTGTTGTGTGCCCTGATCCATTTGTGTGACGGCTTTATTGACCTGTTCAATACCAATGGACTGTTCCTGAGAGGCGGCCGCAATCTCAGCAATAATATCGCTGACTTTTTTCGCAGAATCTGTGATCTCGCCAAGCATGTTGCCAGATTCATCAACCAATCTTGATCCTTCTTCGACTTTCTGAACACTGTCATTAATCAGGTTTTTAATCTCTTTTGCCGCTCCAGCAGAACGTTGTGCCAGATTACGCACTTCTGAGGCTACTACGGCAAAACCACGACCCTGCTCTCCAGCTCTTGCTGCTTCAACAGCAGCATTCAATGCCAGTAAATTGGTCTGAAAAGCAATTTCGTCAATGACACCAATGATGTCAGAAATTTTACGACTTGAAGCGTTAATTTCGGACATCGCAGCGACTGCACTATCAACAACTTCGCTACCTTTTTCTGCCAGATCCCGTGAGCTGGCTGACAACTGGTTGGCCTGCCTTGCATTATCGGCCGTCTGCCGAACCGTACCTGTTATTTCTTCCATACTGGACGCTGTTTCTTCCAGGGATGAAGCCTGTTGTTCGGTACGATTACTCAGATCCATATTGCCCTGAGCAATTTCACTGGCTGATGTTTGCAGACTCGCAGCATTCTCACGAATATCGCTAACCATCTCTCGCAAGGTTCTGATGCATTCTTCAGTTGCCTTGGCCATTTCATCAAAATCACCCCGATATTCACCTTCAATTTTACCTGTCAGATCACCTTCTGATATTTGGTGGATCACTTTACTTATCTCCTCAACAGGAGCAGAAACTACATCCATGACGGTATTGATCCCATCAGCCACAATCTTTACAAAACCACTGTATTGATCAGTATCCTGGATCCGCCAGTCCAGCTTGCCTTCAGAAGCTCTGTCTATCACATACTTGATCTGTTGTTCTGCATCTTTTTGTTCCGTAATATCCATCCATTCAACCATGTTACCCATGTAGTTCCCTTCTGCATCGGTAACCGCTGTTGCATTTACCGAAAATTGAAGATCGGCAACTTTAATTTCAGCTTTGGCTGGCAATTTTGAAATGTCTGCCAGCATTCCACGCTGGTGTGCAGGGTTCTTATGAAACTGGTCAATATTCGTTCCAACCAGTTCTCTTGGATTAAAATTGGGGAAAAGAGCTTTTAGTTCTGCTTCCCTTGCTTCCAGCATCTCAACCACGGCAGGGTTTGCATAAGTAATATTCAAATCTTCATCACAAAGCATCAGATTAGCTTGAGCACCATCAACGGCTGATTGTAAACGTGCGACTTCAATCTCTTTTTTACGAACTTCTGTAACATCATGCCATTCAAGCGTGTTACCAATATAATTACCCTTATCATCAATTTGTGCCGTTACATTGAGATTAAATTGTAAATTACCAACCTGTATATCTGTTGAATAAGGCAGGTTTGCAGGATCACTTAATAATTTACGCTGATGTTCGGGGTGCTGATGGAATTCATCAATACAACTACCAACAATTTTATCAACATCAAAACCAGGGAAAGCCTTCCTCAATTCATCTGCAGCACCGCCAAGCAGATCGATCGTTGCCTGATTCACATAAGTAATAATAAGATCTCGATCGACCATCATTATTGGTGAAAGCACCCCATTGACTGCTGAGCGTAGACGGGTAAGTTCTTCGTTATCCTGTTTGTTAGTTTTGCGGGTAGTTGCCATTGGTTTTTCCTCAATCTCTTCGTATGCTTCTAACATTGTTGTTGCGACAAAATTTAATGCCTCAGTCCAGGCTTCCTGGACATCTTGTGTCCATAAATCGCCTGCTAATTCTTCCATAACGGCCAAAAGTGTTTCAGTAACTGCTGGATAATGTTCTGCCAGTGCACCATACTGCTGGTGCCTTTTACCCATTTCTTGTAATGCTTTTTCCAGTTTTTTCGGGTTGCGTAAACGACTAACAACCAGCTTTAATGCAGCCAATAATTTTTGTTGTTGTTTATTTTGATCAGTCGTTTTGAATAAGGGTTTAACAGCCGGATATTGTCGGAACAATTCTTCATAGAATCGTTTAACCAGGATCTCGGCTTGCGGTTCAAGAGCGGCGAAACTTGTTTCAATGAGCTTTACTTTCATTTGTTCATCTCTATTAGACTTTGATCAACCATTCCAGGCCATAAGAGAAAGTATCTCTAAAAATGGGCTTTCAATAAGGCCATCTTTTCGCTTTCCTGAATACCGCCTTACAACTCTGGATAACATTGGTTTTTCTTTTTTATCTTTTTCACTAAGCATAATCTGTTCCATGATATTTATGCCTCCAGGCTTTCTATCTCGTTTGAATCTTCCATCACCATCAACTTATCAACATCTAATAAGACAACCATATTGTCATTAACAGATGTCAGACCTTTGACAAAATTCAGGTCAATCGAATTTCCCATTTCAGGTGGCGCCTGGAGTAAATCACTCTCGATGCTATAAACTTCCGACACAGCATCAACAACAAAACCAACT
Organism: Gammaproteobacteria bacterium; assembly: GCA_026984275.1. Classification (GTDB taxonomy): domain Bacteria; phylum Pseudomonadota; class Gammaproteobacteria; order CAJXQU01; family CAJXQU01; genus CAJXQU01. The sequence goes on along the minus strand of JALSSM010000011.1, from coordinate 1,135 downwards.
GTTCTTTCCTTATCACCATTTTTTACATTAAGGACAATGACGACCGTTGTTTCATTGTATTCAACCGCTTCAAGATCAAAACGCTGGCGGAGATCAACAATGGGTACAATGATTCCACGGAGATTAATGACACCTTTGATATATTCAGGCGAGTTGGGTATTTCAGTTGCACTTTCCCAGCATTTAATTTCCTGTACTCGTAAGATATCAACCCCATATTCTTCACCTGCCAGAAAAAAACTGAGAAACTGCTCAGAATTCAAATCCGGATCTGAATTCATCATCGAGAGTGTGTCAATTTGATTTTCAATTTCCATATGTTGACTTCCTTGCGGGCTATGCCACGGCTTCCTCTATGCTGAATGTTTTTGTTTCTGGTTCGCGTGTCGTTGTTCTTGATAATCTGACCAGGCCTGGCAGATCAAGGATCATCGCTACTGTGCCATCACCAAGAATCGTGGCGCCAGAAATACCATCCACTTTTTGATAGTTCGTTTCCAGACTCTTTATAACGACCTGCTGTTGTGCCATTAAATCGTCGACAAACAAACCAACTTTGTGACCTTCCGATTCTGCAACAACGAGCAGCCCCTTTGAAAGATCGGTACTGTCTGGAGTGATATTAAAAAGCTTATGCAAGCGCACAACGGAAATATAATCTTCGCGTAATTTATAAAGCTCTGCTTTACCTGCAACAGAGTTACAATTTTCTGACTCGATCTGTAATGATTCGATAATGGAAATCAGTGGAATAATATAAACATGTTCTCCAACACGTATTAATTGTCCATCAAGAATGGCTAAGGTGAGAGGCAAACGAATTGTAAAGGTTGAACCAACACCTTCCTCAGATTTTATTTCAACCACACCACCGAGATCACGGATATTCCTCATGACAACATCCATACCAACACCACGCCCGGAAACATCACTCACTTCTGATGCAGTAGAAAATCCAGGAGCAAAAATCAACTCATGTATTTTTTCATCTGGTAAGACTTCATCTTCCCCTACCAGGCCGTTTTCACGTGCTTTACTCAGAATTTTTTCTTTATTGAGACCGGCTCCATCATCTACGATTTCAATGACGATATTACCGCCTTCATGATAGGCATTCAGTTGCAGAGTCCCTGTT
>JALSSM010000010.1 GCA_026984275.1 Gammaproteobacteria bacterium | reverse complement strand
GATGCTTGACGAAGATGTCTGGAGTGACGTTGCTGATCGTGTTCTGGAAGAAGATTTTTACAGACAGGAACACCGTCTTATTTTTCAGGCCATGCATTCACTGGCCGCAAATGATACCCCTGCAGATGTCGTCACAGTAGCTGAGTGGCTGGATAATAACAATGAACTCGAAAAAGCAGGTGGTCTCGCTTATATCGCCTCGCTTGCCGAAAATACACCCACGGCTGCCAATGCTGTCGCTTATGCTGAAATTGTCAGAGAACGATCAGTTTTACGACAGTTGATCCAGATAGGTACGTCTATTGCTGGAAGTGGTTTTAACACGGAAGGTCGTTCAACAAAAGAATTACTGGACGAGGCTGAAAAGCAGGTGTTTGCGATTGCAGAACAACAATCTCGTGGGCGAGGTTTCCGGCCTATGAAAGAGCTTCTGACCAGTGCCCTTGAGCGTATTGATGATCTTTATCGATCAGATAATCCCATTACGGGCGTATCAACAGGCTTCAGTGATTTTGATGAGTTGACATCAGGTTTACAAGATTCTGATCTGATTATTGTGGCTGGACGACCTGCGATGGGTAAAACATCCTTTGCTATGAATATCGCTGAATCGGCCGCGATCAGAGAACAATTACCGGTAGCTGTGTTCAGCATGGAAATGCCGGGTGAACAACTTGCAATGCGTCTCTTATCCTCGCTGGGCAGAATTGATGCACATCGAATGCGTACAGGAAAACTAACAGATGAAGACTGGCCAAGACTGACTTCCGCAGTACAGATCATGCAGGATGCTAAATTCTTTATTGATGATACACCGGCACTGTCTCCCAATGAGATCAGGGCCAGATGTCGGCGTATATCGAAACAGGAAGGTAAACTTGGCCTGGTTGTGGTTGACTACCTGCAGTTGATGCAGGTACCCGGTTCAAATGAGAACAGAACCACAGAAATTTCGGAAATTTCAAGATCATTGAAAGCGCTCGCGAAAGAATTAAATGTACCGGTCATCGCCCTGTCCCAGCTGAATCGCAGCCTCGAACAACGGCCCAATAAACGTCCAGTCATGTCTGATCTACGTGAATCTGGCGCCATAGAGCAGGATGCGGATGTGATTGTCTTTATTTACCGTGATGAAGTTTATAACGAAGACAGCCCTGACAGGGGAACGGCTGAGATCATTATTGGCAAACAACGTAACGGCCCGATCGGCACAAGTCGTCTGAGCTTTCTGGGCGAATATACTCGTTTTGAAAACTATATTCCGGATCCCTATGGTGGGGGAGATTTTGGATGACACGTCCCGCTCGTGTTGTCATTGATCTGCAAGCTGTTCGATCAAACCTGCAAACTGTTAAACGCTATGCTCCAGATCAGAAGATCATGGCAATTATCAAAGCTGATGCTTACGGTCATGGCCTTGAGCGTATCGCCAAACAGTTATCGGGTGCGGATGCCTTTGGCGTAGCCTGCCTGGAAGAAGCCGTTCGTTTACGTCAGGCCGGAATCACAAAAAGCATCATCTTGCTTGAAGGCTTTTTCTGCAAGGAAGAACTACTTCAGTTATCGGATATGGATATCCAGACGGTTATACACCAGATCAACCAGCTGGAAATGATCGAAGAATTAACGACTGATAAAGCCGTTAAGGTCTGGTTGAAGATCGATACAGGCATGCACAGACTGGGTTTTGATCTTGATCAGGTGCAATCCGTTTATGCACGACTTCAACAGGCCCGTGGTTCAAAAAAAGAAATAAATCTGATGACTCATTTTGCGTCTGCTCAGGAACATGATCCTTTGTCTGTCGAAACACAGCTGAAAAATTTTGCTGAAGTTACTGAAGGGCTTAAGGGTGAACATTGCCTTGCAAATTCCAGTGCGATCATGGAATGGCCTGACGCTCATGGTGACTGGGTGCGTCCCGGTCTGATGCTTTATGGTGTTTCACCTTTTGTTGATAAAACAGCTGATGATCTGGACTTACACGCTGTTATGTCTTTAGAGTCGGAATTGATCTCGGTGAAACAGGCAAGAAAAGGTGAAAGAGTTGGCTATGGTGGCACCTGGGAATGTCCTGAAGATATGTTGATCGGTGTCGTCGCGATGGGCTATGGTGACGGTTACCCAAGACATGCACGATCAGGTACCCCGATGCTCATTAATGACAAACAGGTTTATTTAATTGGGCGACCATCCATGGACATGTTAACTGTCGATTTACGAAATTGTCCTCATGCAAAAACAGGCGACAATGTCATTCTGTGGGGCAGGGAATTACCAATAGAGGAAATTGCTCGTTGTGCAGAAACTATCCCTTATGAACTACTTTGTGGCATGCGTATGCGTGCACAATTTGTAGAAATAAATGGCTAAACAAAAAAAACAATATCAATGTCAGTCTTGTGGAGCGATCAGTCCCAAATGGGCAGGGCAGTGCGGTGACTGTGGTGAATGGAATACACTGACAGAGTCAATTATCGCTGCTGTCACAACAAGCAATGACCGAATTGGCAATTACAGTGGTAGTGCTCCGACAATCTGTAGCCTTGACGAAGCTGATCTGACCGAAGAGATCCGTTATACAACTCATATGGATGAACTGGACAGGGCGATGGGTGGTGGTCTGGTCACTGGTTCCGTTGTTTTGATCGGCGGCGATCCAGGTATTGGGAAATCCACTTTATTGCTACAAGTGCTGGCAGCATTAACCAGAGACAACATGAAAACCCTCTATGTCAGCGGTGAAGAATCGCCAAGGCAAGTTGCTCTACGGGGTAAACGGCTGGGACTTGATCTCACCGATCTGCGGCTGCTCACAGAAACTAATGTCGAACGTATTCTGCAAATCGCTCAAAAAGAATCACCCAAAGTCATGGTGGTGGACTCCATTCAAACCATCCATACCGATCAGTTAACGTCAGCCCCCGGCAATGTCGCACAGGTCAGAGAAAGTGCTGCAAAAATAGTACGTTTCGCCAAGCAAACCGGAATCACCATCCTGCTGGTCGGGCATGTGACAAAAGATGGTGCACTAGCCGGTCCTCGGGTGCTGGAACACATGGTTGATACCGTTCTCTACTTCGAGGGAGACAGTGGTAGTCGTTTTCGCCTGATCAGAGCAATCAAAAATCGTTTCGGCGCCGTCAACGAACTGGGCGTATTTGCAATGACTGATATCGGTTTAAAAGGCGTTAATAACCCGTCAGCGATCTTCCTTTCCCGTAACGAAGCAGAAGCATCTGGTTCCGTTGTGATGGTCACTCGTGAAGGCACAAGACCTTTGATGGTCGAAGTTCAGGCACTGGTCGATGAATCAAAACTCTCCAACCCGAGACGCGTCGCTGTCGGCATGGAACAAAACCGCCTCGGTATGCTACTCGCTGTCCTGCATCGTCATGCCGGGATCGCAACCTACGATCAAGATGTGTTTATCAATATTGTCGGCGGCGTTCGGATCACAGAAACGGGCGGCGATCTGGCCGTGATCCTCGCGATTCTTTCCAGCCTCAGAAACCAGCCACTTCCCACCGATCTGGTCGTCTTTGGTGAAGTCGGTTTAACAGGAGAATTACGACCCGTTCAAAATGGTCAGGAGCGTCTCAAAGAAGCTCAAAAACATGGTTTCAAACGAGCGATTGTTCCTAAAGCCAATCTACCAAAACAAGGCATTAAAGGACTCCAAATTGAAGGAACCATGACACTTGAGTCTGCACTACAAGTAATATAACCCCTCGCCATAGAATTGTTACACACTGTCTGTGATACTTGTCGTTAATTAGCGACAGAGTAGTCTGATAGATGTCGTATGAATAAAATTTAATAAAGATGCCATAAATAATTTCTTGGGAAGGATTATGCAGGCTGAAGTGGTCTGATACATCCTGACACCTAGTTAAGGCGTTAAAATGCTATAACGAGGTGAGAGATGCTAACAGAAAAGCGAACGAGAAGGAAATATACAAATAAAAGGTGGCGCTACCCTTTATTTTTACTGCGTAATAATATGATACTGCGCGTTTTTTGTCTGCCTGCCTTATGTCAGACTACATGATTTAATACATACGTTTGGGCGAAGATTGAGAGCCGCAGGTGTTCCGATTGAATCACACAAAGTCTTGCTTGGGCATAGAAACGGAGATATCACCACACACTATTCTGCTCCTGAATTAGAGGAACTGATCGATGCAGCCAACCTGATTTGCCAGGATGAGTCCGGCAAAACTCCGGTACTGGTTATTTTGAAATAAATCAGGTTTCTTATTTTGCGGGGTTAACTTATTGATGAATAAAGAGAAAAATGGCGCGCCCGGAAGGATTCGAACCTCCGACCACCTGGTTCGTAGCCAGGTACTCTATCCAGCTGAGCTACGGGCGCTCTGTTTGGGGTGTGTATTCTAGACGCAGAGATATCTGAGTCAAGGAATACCTTTAAATTATGGCGGAGAGAGAGGGATTCGAACCCTCGATACGGGATAAACCGTATACTCCCTTAGCAGGGGAGCGCCTTCAGCCGCTCGGCCACCTCTCCACGGGTTGCGTAGGATACCTTGTATGAATTAGTTTGGTAAAGGGGTGTTTTGCTATTTTTGATAATCCCGTGATCCCTGATGACTAATCAGCATTACCGCCGGAAACAGAATTACCTTCGTTTTCTTCTTTTTCATCCTGGATACGTTGATAGATTTCTTCTCTATGTACAGCAACTTCCCTCGGTGCATTGACACCTAGTCGTACCTGATTCCCCTTGACGCCCAGCACTGTTATGGTGACTTCATCACCAATCATGAGTGCTTCGCCCACTCGCCTTGTCAATATCAGCATTTGGTTATAGCTCCATTCTTATTGGTCGTTCTTTATAATTATCCGTTTATGAGACGCGACGGGGTGCATTATATACCCCACACGATATTTCCGGTACGTTTTTTTTCATACGGTACTCACACTCCCTTTTATAGTATTGCTTTAGTTTGCGCCTTCGTCCAGTCCAAAAGCCGAATGCAGTGTTCTAACACCCAGTTCAAGATATTTTTCATCAACAACAACGGAAATTTTTATTTCTGAAGTTGATATCATCTGTATGTTGATACCTTCTTGTGAAAGTGCGTTGAACATTTTACTGGCAATACCTGCATGTGAACGCATTCCGATGCCAACAACTGAGATTTTAACGATTTTATCATCGCCTTCTACAGCTCTGGCATCCAGATTCTGTTTTACTTTTTTCAGGATTTCCAGAGTTTGGCTATAATCATTTCTGTGCACAGTGAAGGTAAAATCAGTGGTTCCATCAGCGCCAACATTTTGAATGATCATATCAACTTCAATACCCGCATCAGCAACAGGTCCAAGAATTGCCACAGCCACTCCTGGTTTGTCAGGGACACCCAGTAAAGTTACTTTTGCTTCGTCCTTGTTGGCTGTGATCCCGGAGATCTGTACTTGTTCCATAGCTTTATCCTCTGTAGTAATAAGCGTGCCTTCACCCTCTTCGAAAGATGATAGGACACGCATTGGGACATTATATTTTTGTGCAAATTCAACAGATCGGATTTGCAGAACTTTCGCACCCAGACTGGCCATTTCAAGCATTTCTTCATAAGTAATGGATTTCAGCCGTCTGGCTTCAGCTACGATTCGAGGGTCAGTGGTA
>JALSSM010000009.1 GCA_026984275.1 Gammaproteobacteria bacterium | reverse complement strand
TATTCCTGGTTCAGCGGTTGTTGAAGCTGAAATTGAAGGTGTATTACACGAATACACAACCATTGAAGGTGTACAGGAGGATGTCACAGATATCTTATTGAATCTCAAAGGCCTTGCTATCGAGATGCATGCGAAGGATGAGGCAACCCTGACTTTAAATAAAAAAGGTCCAGCCAAAGTTGTGGCGGGTGATATAGCCCTTGATCATGACGTTGAAATAGTCAACAAGGACTTACCGATTGCAACGTTGAATGAAGGTGCAGAACTAAATATGACCATGAAGGTTGTAAAAGGTCGTGGTTATGTACCTGCAACCGCACAAATCAGCTCTGAAGAAGGCGATCAGGCGATTGGCAGTCTCAAACTGGATGCTTCTTTCAGCCCAATTCATAGAGTTGCCTATGAGGTTCAAAGTGCCCGTGTTGATCAAAGAACGGATTTGGACAGACTCGTTCTTGAAATTGAAACGAATGGTGCGATTGATCCTGAAGAAGCCTTAAAAACGGCGGTAAAAGTCTTACTCGAACAGCTATCTGTATTTGTTGACCTGAGTACTATTGAACCCGCTGAACCAGAGAAAGAAGAAGAAGTCGAAATCGATCCAATTTTGTTACGTTCGATTGATGATCTCGAGTTGACAGTACGTTCTGCAAACTGTCTTAAAGCAGAAAGTATTTGTTATATTGGTGATCTGATTCAAAGAACAGAAGTTGAGCTTCTTAAAACACCTAATCTGGGTAAAAAGTCATTAACAGAAATCAAGAGTGTGCTGGCAGCTCGTGGTCTTTCTCTTGGAATGCGACTAGAGAACTGGCCACCAAAAGATCTAATTGGAGCTGTGAGCTCTTAAACTATTATCAGGAAGTAGAAAAATGCGTCATCTAAAAAGTGGTCGAAAACTAAACAGGACGAGTAGCCATCGAAAGGCGATGTTCAAAAACATGGCGGCTTCTTTATTTCGCCATGAAATGATCAAGACAACTTTACCCAAAGCTAAAGAATTACGTCGCACAGCGGAGCCACTGATCACATTGGCCAAAAATGATACGGTTGCAAACAGACGTCTTGCTTTCTCACGTTTACGAGATAAGGAAATGGTTGCCAAGTTGTTCACTGAACTTGGTCCCAGGTATGCGAATCGTTCTGGTGGTTATTTGAGAGTTCTGAAATGTGGCTTCCGTTCTGGTGATACTGCGCCAATGGCCATTGTTGAGCTGGTTGATCGGCCTGAGATCGAAGAAGATGAGACGGATTCAGAAGATTAACCTTTTTTCAAATCTACCCTCAAAAAAGCCGGTTCTATAACCGGCTTTTTTTATGCACTTTAATCGTTATTCCGGATCAGGAAATTGGCTTGAATTTTATCCGATGTGGTTGATCGGCTTCATCTCCAAGACGTTTCTTACGATCTTTTTCGTAATCAGAATAATCACCTTCGAACCAGGTTATCTGGCTATCGCCTTCGAATGCCAGTATATGGGTTGCAATTCGATCAAGGAACCAGCGGTCATGTGAAATAACCACCACACAGCCCGGGAAATTTAATAAAGCTTCTTCAAGCGCACGAAGTGTTTCAACATCAAGATCATTCGTTGGTTCGTCGAGTAATAAAACATTACCACCTGAAAGGAGCATTTTAGCCAGGTGGACACGATTGCGTTCGCCCCCTGAAAGTTGACCGATTATTTTTTGTTGATCACCTCCCTTAAAATTGAATCGACCGACATAAGCCCTTGAAGGACACTCAAAAGTCTCTACTCTGATTATATCCTGCCCATCAGAGATTTCTTCCCAAACTGTTTTATTATCATCAAGTAAATCACGGCTCTGATCAACATAGGCAAATTTGACGGTATCTCCAATTTTAATTTCTCCTCCATCAGGTTGTTCCTGACCTGTGATCAGACGAAACAGTGTTGTTTTCCCCGCGCCATTTGGGCCGATAATACCGACGATACCTCCGGGTGGCAGGTTGAAACTCAGTTCATCGTAAAGCAACTTATCCCCATAGGTTTTCTTGAGCTGAGTGGCTTCGACAACAATATCTCCCAGTCGTGGCCCAGGTGGAATATAGATTTCATTGGTTTCATTACGTTTCTGGAAATCTCTGGAATTTAATTCGTCAAATTGTTGTAAACGTGCCTTACTTTTTGCATGTCGACCTTTTGCACCTTTACGAACCCATTCCAGCTCAGCTTTTATGGCTTTTTGATGAGAGCGTTGCTGCTTTTCTTCCTGTTCAAGGCGTTGATTTTTTTGTTCCAGCCAGGATGAATAATTTCCTTCCCATGGAATACCATGCCCACGATCAAGTTCCAGTATCCAGCCGGCAACATTGTCAAGAAAATAACGATCATGGGTGACCGCTATGACAGTGCCATCAAACTGTTCAAGAAAACGTTCCAGCCATGCAACCGATTCAGCATCCAGATGATTTGTGGGTTCATCGAGTAATAGCATATCTGGTGATGACAACAGGAGACGACATAAAGCAACACGTCGGCGTTCACCGCCAGATAATGTTGTGACATCTGCATCCCAGGAAGGTAGCCGTAAAGCATCAGCAGCCATTTCAAGTTTACGATCCAGCTCCCATGCACCAGCGGCATCAATAGCCGACTGAACCTTTGCTTGATCTTCGAGTAATTGAGTCATTTCATCATCAGACATAGGCTCAGCAAACCGGGCATTAATTTCATCAAACTGTTTGAGTAAACCAGCAACTTCAGCAACACCTTCCTCGACATTGCCTCTTACATCTTTTTCAGGATCAAGCTGTGGCTCCTGTGGTAGATAGCCAATATTGAGATTTTTCATCGGAATGGCTTCACCATCAAACTCCTTATCAACGCCAGCCATTATTTTGAGCAGGGTAGATTTACCAGAACCATTCAGCCCCAGAACACCAATTTTTGCACCTGGAAAAAAACTGAGTGAAATATCACGGAGTATCGTTTTTTTGGGTGGTACTACTTTGCTGACACGATTCATGGAAAACACATATTGAGCCATGAGAAACCTCTATTATTTGGTTAAAACCAAAAGTTGGAATAATCCTTGCTTGGAAAGTGTACGGATAATTATCTGTTTGTATTTTGGATTGAATATTATTGAGAAGGGTAAATCTTATGTTTGGTTTAGGAAAAAAACAACAACAAAATAATGAATTAGTAAGTCTAAAAGAGATTGAAGATTTGCGCATAGAACTCGCCGAGGTTAAGGAAGAACGAGATAGCCTGAAATCATTGATCAGTAGCATGACGAATGTAGCTGATTCGTCACTTGGTGGACATAGAACCAAGGAAGATCTTTATGACAATATGCAGTTATTTAATGACTCTCTATTATCTGTACAAAGCTCGCTAGCAGGTATTGCATCACTCATGGATTCTAAGGCTGCTCTGGCAGTCGATGCAGGTAAAATCTCATCAACAACTGGTTCGTCAGTAGAAAAGATGGCAGCAAATCTATACAGAATGACAAATGATACAGCCAGGACTTCAGAGAAAGTATCAGAACTTAGTGAGCGGGCTGAAGATATTGGTGGAATAGTTAACATGATCAAATCAATTTCTGAACAGACAAATCTGCTGGCTTTGAATGCCGCTATAGAAGCCGCCAGAGCGGGTGAAATGGGTCGGGGATTTGCCGTAGTCGCAGAGGAAGTAAGAAACCTTGCTGGGCGTGCCAGCGAAGCGACTAACGAGATTGAAGAGCTGGTCAGTATTATTCAGTCGGATACTTTAGAAGCTAAAACACAAATGGATAAGGTCATCGAAGAATCAGATGGCCTGAGCATTGTGAGTAATGAAGCAACAGAGAATATGAGTAGTTTGCAGTCTATTTCTGGAGAAATGGAGGATGCGATTACCCGTAGTGCTATTTATAGTTTTGCAGAACTGGCCAAGATTGATCATTTGATTTATAAGTTTGGTATTTATCAGATCTTTATGGGGCTTTCTGATAAAACCTCTGCTGATTTTGCTTTACATACGACTTGCCGCCTGGGTAAGTGGTATGCGACGACGGGTAAAGAAAGTTTTGGTGATACCAGGGCATTTTTGGAACTGGAAGCGCCACATAAGAAAGTACACGAAGCAGGGATTGCAGCAATTGATCTTTACTATGCTGATAAACAGGATGAAGGCGTAGCAAAAATTAAGGAAATGGAAGACGCCAGCTTTGAGGTGATCCGTTGTCTGGATGAAATGGCAAAAAGTTAGGGTTAATATTTCAGTATTAACCTGTCGCTTCATCGCGGGTGAATACCCAGTCATTACCCCTGGTTAAGGATTGATTGAACTGATAACCTGCAAGATCAAACTCTTTGATACGTTGCGGATCGGTTATCTTATTCGTAATAATAAAACGACTCATGAGACCTCTGGCTTTTTTAGCATAAAAGCTGATCAGTTTATAGGTGCCGTTTTTCATGTCTTTGAAGACTGGCGTAATGATCTCAGCATCCATGCTTTTCAAATTTAACACTTTCGAGTATTCGTTGGAAGCAAGGTTGATCAGGACAGGATTCTCTTCAAGGTCTTTATTGATTGCCTTCGTCAGTTTATCTCCCCAAAATTGGTAAAGGTTGTCACCTTTGTTATTCACAAAACGGGTCCCCATTTCAAGTCGATAGGGCTGGATCAGATCCAGTGGTTTTAATAAACCGTACAAACCAGACAGGATTTTTAAATGTTTTTGTGCGAAGCGGAGTTCTTTTTTATTCAGATTTTCTGCTTCCAATCCCGTATATACATCACCCTTAAAAGCATAGATACACTGCTTTGCATTATCAGGTGTAAAGGGAACTTGCCAGGATTGATTGCGCTCATAATTTAGCTCTCCCAGCTTTTCACTGATTTTCATCAGATTGCTAAGATCAGCCGGACTCAGTAGTTTGAGCTGATCCATAAGTTCGCAGCTATCATCAAGGAAGGCCGGTAGTGTGTAATCCGTAAGCTTTGGTTTTGTTTCAAAATCCAGTGTCTTCGCTGGAGAGATAATGATCTGCATGTTTAATCCTGGCATGTAATGTAATCTATTGTACAATTTTTAATGATGTATTTGGAGATGATAGATGGATGACACAAAAGATAAACTTATTCAGTCCATGTTCGATCTGGGTGAGCTGGTATTGGAAAAGATCTCAGAAAACTCGAAACAGGATCCCTTTGATCAGCAAAAGATCTATGAGAAGTGGATCAGACAGGAGGAATGGAAACTGCGGGAGCAGGGCTTACCGCTTGCGGTAGGACTGGATCCAGAAAAATGGAAGGAATTGTTTGATCTACAAGGTTTTAAAGAGCTTGAAGCCGCCGCCTGGGAGGCTCTGGAGAAACTATCTCCTACAGATGAGGGGCCAAACATATTGAACCTTGATGATGAAACCGGTGAATGGAAAGTTGACCCTTCTGAGTTTTATCGCTGGTTGAACAGGCAGGGGATCACTGTACCGGATGCATTGGATAGTCTGATGCAGTTTGTGATGACGATTGTGAAAAAACCAGCCGAACCAATAATGGATACATCTGATCCGGCTAGCGCTATTTCTGGATCACGATCCAGTGATCGGGAAAAAGTTTTGGGTGCAGCATTGAATATTGTTTCTAAAGAGCCGAATGCCTGTCGAGATGAGTCCGGCCTGACCAATGGAAAGGCGTTGGCT
>JALSSM010000008.1 GCA_026984275.1 Gammaproteobacteria bacterium | reverse complement strand
TCCTGAATCCGGGGAAACAGAAACCGGTATCCCTGAACAGCTATTTTAGTTTTTAATTTTAGTGTTCCTTGATCATGTCCAGACAAACCCGGCTAAGAATCGCACACGAAGCCGCCCGAATGATGGCGGATGATAGTGTCACTGATATTGTTTTCGCAAAAAAGAAGGCGATGCAACGATTGGGTATTCGAAACAGGCATCTGTCACCTGATAATTCCGAGGTTGAATCCGCTCTCTACGAATATCAGCAATTGTTTCGATCAGAGCAGCAAAAGACGCTATTGAACGAATACAGAAAAACAGCACTTAATGCCATGATCATGCTTCAACCATTTTCTCCACGCCTGACTGGCCCGGTCTTACGAGGAACGGCGAATAAAAATAATTCCGTTTCTTTACATGTCTTCACTGATACTCCAGAGGAGATCCATTTCCATCTGACAGATCACAAGATCCCGTTTGAGATCGATGAAACTCAATATCCGTTATCGAAAAAGAACAGCGTCGTCTGTCCGGTTTGTCGATTCTTTGCGGGTGAAATTGAAATTATCTTATCTATCTTTCCTTATAATGGATTGCGTCAGGCACCGCTCAGCCCGATTGATGAAAAGCCTATGAAACGGGCTGATATCGAGAACGTAAAAGAATTAATCAGTGGCTGACTCAAGTTCCTGCGGAATATTAAGGATCGCTCTTCCTGTTCCTCTACGACGAGTTTTTGATTATTTACCACCGGCTGAAATCAGCCCGAACAATCTAAAACCCGGGATTCGGATCAGAGTTCCTTTTGGAAAATCAAAAGAAAATTCCGGGCGTATTGGTATTCTTTTGGAAATGGTTGTTCAATCAACTCTGGATAAAGATCAATTAAAAACCTGTCTTGAAGTGCTGGATACAGAACCAGTAATCTCGCAAAAACAATTGGATCTGTTAAAGTGGGCAAGTGCTTACTATCATCATAGCGTCGGTGATGTTTTATTTTCTTCCATCCCAACATTACTACGGCAGGGACAGCCAGCTAAACTGCCGACAACGAGTGCATGGCGGATTCTACCATCTGCGCCGTCTGGCGATGACCCATGTCTGAGGCGAGCGCCTAGACAGGTTGAAATACTTGAATGTTTGAATCAAAACCCAAAAGGCTTATCGGCCGAGGCTTTGAAAAAAATCAGCGCAGGTTGGCGCAATACAATTTCCAGGATGATTGAAAAAGGCTGGGTTGAGGAAGTAGAAACAGAAATAACCTGCCTGCCAGCAGAAAATCAAAGTACCACATCACAACCAGTATTGAACGAACATCAGATCAGGGCGGTGTCAGAAGTCTCAGCAGCGCTGAATCAATTTCAGGTCTTTTTGCTTGATGGTGTAACAGGCAGTGGTAAGACAGAAGTCTATTTCAGGGTCATCGAAAAAGTCGTGTCCAACCAACAGCAGGCATTGGTTTTGATTCCGGAGATTGGTCTGACAGCACAATTGATTGACAGATTTAGATCAAGATTTTCCTGCCCAATCACCGTGTTACATTCCGGCCTTAGTGACAAGGAGCGCTTATCAGCCTGGTTACTGGCACAAGAGGGAAAGGCCGCTATCATCATAGGAACCCGATCTGCGATCTGGACACCACTACCAGCTCCGGGTGTGATTATCGTAGATGAAGAGCACGACACTTCATATAAACAACAGGACGGTTTTCGGTATTCCGCGAGAGATATTGCGATTGTCAGAGGGCAACGCGACAAGATTCCGGTGATCCTCGGGAGTGCCACACCATCACTTGAATCGTTGAACAATGTTCGTCAAAACAAGTGTCAGCATCTCATCTTACCTGAGCGTGCGGGTGATGCTGTGCAGCCAGCGATACGTTTTCTTGATATCCGTAATGCTGAGTTGACTAATGGATTATCCAGACCGTTGATCAAAAAAATAAAAGATTGTCTCAAGGACAACAAGCAGGCCCTGTTATTCCTCAATCGACGTGGATTTTCACCTGTCATGATGTGTCATCATTGTGGCTGGATCGCAAACTGTCGTCACTGTGATGCCAATTTGACATTCCATCAGGGTGCACGACAAATGCGTTGTCACCATTGTGGTTCACAACAAAGAATGCTGACAGAATGTCCTGATTGTCAGGGTTCAGAATTAATCCCCGTTGGTCAGGGAACAGAACAAATTACACAAACACTGGAAGAACTTTTCCCCGATGCACGGATCTTAAGAATCGATCGAGACAGCACCAGCCGAAAGGGCGAAATGGATCGGATGCTGGCGATGATCCATAACAATGAAGTTGATATTCTGGTGGGCACACAAATGCTTTCCAAAGGCCATCATTTTCCTGATGTGACACTGGTTGGAGTGCTGGATGCAGATAATCGCTTATACGGTGCTGATTTCAGATCGACTGAACGCCTGGCACAACTGATTACACAGGTTGCAGGACGAGCTGGACGCGCTGAACATCCCGGCGAAGTCTATATTCAGACCCATCATCCCGATCATCCAGTTCTGCAATCTCTAGCCAGATATGATTTTTCCGGTCTTGCAGATCAATTGATGGCAGAGCGATCGGAGGCGATGCTTCCACCATTCGCATCAATGGTCATCATCAGGGCGGAGGCGATCAGAGCAGGTGATGCAATGACTTTTTTACATGGTGCTAAAACACAGATCCCAACCATCGACGGAATAGAGGTTTGGGGCCCTGTGGTGGCACAGATGGAAAGACGAGCCGGGCGTTACCGTGCACAATTGATCATCCAGTCAACACAGCGACAGTTGTTACATCGAATGTTGGATGACTGGATCCCGAAAGTTGAGAATATGAAAAAGCCTTACAATTTACGCTGGTCACTGGATGTTGATCCACAAGATACCTTTTAAAGCATCTCTGACCAATTCAGAGTTTTTAAAAAAAGACACAAAATATCATTAAAATATATTAAGTTTTGGTGTATTGTTAATAAACTACATTAAGAATTTTATAGATCAATGGCAAAAAATCGCAGGGTTAATCGTAGAACACCACAAAAAAAACAGCAGGAAGGTGCAATTATGCCTTTCATAACCGGCCTCTGTGTCGGTTTGTTTATCGCATTTGTGATCTATCTGAAAGGCTCACACGCGCCCGCTAACAAAGAAGTTGCGGAAGCCGTCGATGTTGCTGGTGGGGAGACGACGCAACTGAGTCAGGAAGAGGTAAAAGCAGATAAACCAAAATTTGATTTTTATACCATTCTTCCCGAACGCGAGGTCAAGGTGCCCGAGTGGGAACCACCAAAAGAAAAGGTGCCAGGTGGCAAGGAAGTGAAGTCGGGGACTTATGTCTTTCAGGTCGGCTCCTTTCAGAAACACAGTGATGCTGACAGTGTTAAAGCCCGGCTGGTTATGCTTGGATTTCCAGTGGAGATCCAGCGCGTTGTCATCAATGGCCAGAAAGTCTGGTTCCGGGTGCGTGTCGGACCTTACAAGGATCCTTCAAAGCTGAGTTCTGTGCGTAAACGCTTGTCGGCCAACAATATGGATTATATTCTCTTGCGTATTAAGGATGATGCCTAATCATCCAGCTCACCTCTGTCCGGACGCATATCGGCGTTAAAATATAATCATTTACATTTGTAAACTCATTTTTTTTGCCTTAATCTGCGTCCGTGCAAAGGCAATCTGAATGATGATTACGGGTATTTTTTAATGGTTATAAAAATCACGGTTAATGGCGATCAGCATACTGTTCCGGACAATTGTACTCTGAAAGATCTTTTACAGTTGCTGGAAGTTGAAGGACGGTTGGCCGTTGATGTTAATGGCGAGATCATTCCCCGATCCACTCATTCGGATCACAGATTAGTAGAAAACGATCGAGTAGAAATCGTTCATGCCATTGGTGGCGGTTGACGGTATAATTGCGCTATTCAATCTAAAGAGAAACGATATCTTGTCAAAAGATCATTTTGAAATTGCCGGTGTGAAATACAGTTCTCGACTACTGGTTGGGACTGGAAAATACGCTGATCTGGATCAAACGCGAGATGCTATTGAGGCCAGTGGAGCCGAGATCGTCACCGTTGCCATTCGTCGAACCAATATTGGCCAGGACAATGATCAACCCAATTTACTGGATGTGATTAGCCCGGAAAAATACACCATTCTTCCTAATACAGCGGGTTGTTATGATGTGGAGTCAGCCATTCGGACCTGTCAGTTAGCCAGAGAATTACTGGATGGGCATGATCTGGTGAAACTGGAAGTGCTGGGCGATGAAAAGACCTTGTTCCCCGCCATGCCGGAAACCCTGGAAGCAGCAGAAATTCTGATCAAAGATGGTTTCAAAGTCATGGTTTATACCAGCGATGATCCCATCCTGGCAAAACGACTGGAAGAAATGGGTTGCGTTGCCGTGATGCCGCTGGCTGCACCAATTGGCTCCGGCCTTGGGATAAGAAATCCTTATAATATCAGAACCATTGTCGAGAATGCTTCGGTTCCGATCCTGGTGGATGCTGGGGTTGGAACCGCGTCAGATGCAGCGATCGCAATGGAACTGGGTTGTGATGGCGTGTTGATGAACACAGCCATTGCCGAAGCAGATGATCCCGTACTGATGGCTTCTGCCATGCGAAAAGGCATTGAAGCTGGTCGCGAAGCTTTTATTGCGGGTCGCATGCCAAGACGCCGCTATGCCAGTGCCTCTTCCCCTCTTGATGGGCGTTTTTTCTAATTGGCGTCACCTCAGCAGCAACCGATCAGACGAGAGATCCGTAGCTTCGTTCGAAGAGAGGGTCGAATTACTCCAGCTCAACGTGAAGCCGTTGAAAAGCTCTGGCCAGAATATGGTCTTGAGAAGTCCGATCTTTCTGATCTGGACAATGTCTTCGGCCGAAAAGCCCCTCGTTTTATGGAGATAGGTTGTGGCACAGGAGATGCCATTATTTCACTGGCCAGAGAAAATCCTGATAATGACTATATTGGTATTGAAGTTTACCTGCCAGGTCTCGGTTCAATCCTGCAAGCTATTGAAAAGTATCAACTAACCAATGTTCGTTTGCTTCGAAATGATGCAATGGAATGCCTGCGGCAAACCATGCCTGATCGCAGCCTGGATGGTGTGATGGTTTTCTTCCCTGATCCCTGGCCAAAGAAACGCCATAATAAGCGACGACTAATCCAGCCAAAATTTTTATCTCTGATCGCAAAAAAACTGAAAAGAAACGGGCGGCTATTTATTGGAACCGACTGGCAGGATTACGCTGATCATATTATCGAAATCACGGCTGATCATCCGGAGCTATCTAACCTTGCTGGTGCTGAAGTCTACGCGCCGAGACCAGCATGGCGGCCTTTAACTCGCTATGAAAAAAGAGCCTTACGATTAGATCATATCGTCAGAGACTTTGTCTTTAGCCTTAAATAGTTGGTAATAAATCCCTGAAATCCTTGATCGCCTGAAACTCTTCAGTTTCTTTCGGTGGTTGCTGA
This sequence comes from Gammaproteobacteria bacterium, assembly GCA_026984275.1. Lineage (GTDB taxonomy): Bacteria > Pseudomonadota > Gammaproteobacteria > CAJXQU01 > CAJXQU01 > CAJXQU01. Next base: position 279 of record JALSSM010000008.1, on the reverse strand, counting down.
CTGTCTGGTTGGTGGATGGCGTAAAGATAGCGAATACCAAAATTTTTTGCCTGCCGTAAGACGCTTAAATTATCATCAATAAAGAGTGTCCTTTCTTTATCAAAAGGTTCCACGTCAGCAACAGCTTTCCAGAATCCGACGTGCTCCTTGGCGCAATCAAAGTCATGGGAGCACAAAATATTATCGAAAAAAATCTCCAGATCAGTGTGTAAAAACTTCAGCTTCACCACATCCATATGTGCATTCGTTGCCAGGATCAGGCGTTTGTCTTTTTCTTTT
>JALSSM010000007.1 GCA_026984275.1 Gammaproteobacteria bacterium | reverse complement strand
TTAAAATTCAGGCAGCCTTGAGCTGCCTTTTTTTATTTCGTCAGGGTTGCCTGATCAGAGGTTATGTTTCTGCATGCGATAACGCATCGCCATCCGTGTCACACCTAACTGTCTCGCCGCTTCTGAAACATTATTATCGGTTCGATCCAGAGCGCTCTCAAGCATGAATTTTTCAGCCTCTTCCAATGTCAGTTTTGAAAGATCTTCTAACCCTCCTCCTGTCGAACGGCTACTTTCTGCATGACTATTCAGCATCAATGTGTCCGCTGTGATTTGTCCTTCCGTTGAAAGCAAAACGGCTCTTTCGATGAGATGTTTCAGTTCTCTGACATTACCCGGCCAATGATAATCTTTTAACGCTTTTTCAGCGTCTTGTGTGATTTTTATGTCTTTGAGTCCATAACGTGCTGCCGTCTGGTTGGCAAAATGTTTTGCCAATAGCACGATATCGTTACCACGATCTTTTAATGGTGGCATCACCATACTCAGGACATTTAACCGAAAAAACAGATCAGAACGCATTTCACCCTCTTCCACCATCTTTTCCGGGTTGCGATTGGTCGCTGAAATCACCCATGCAGGGACTGGCCGCTCCAGTGTGCTCCCAACTCGTCTTAATGTCCTGCGTTCCAGCACAGCAAGCAGTTTAGCCTGTAGTTCTAAAGGTAATTCTCCGATTTCATCGAGAAAAACCACACCATCTTCAGCGGCTTCTATTAAGCCTGTTCTGGCTTCGAGTGCATTGGTAAACGCACCTTTTTCATGGCCGAAAAGTTCGGCTTCGATCAGATCTTTGGGGAGGGAGGCACAATCAACATGGACAAAAGGTTTGTCTTTGCGTGCGCTGATCCCATGCAGCATTCGTGCGGCCATATCTTTACCCGTTCCTGTTTCTCCAAGTATTAGAATATTGGGTGGGATGACCTCCGGATCATTACACAATGATCCGATATGTTCTGCCTGTGCTCTGAGTTTTTTAATCTGATCACATTCTCCTAATAACTCGACATTCTCTACAGCAACACTTTCCCTTTTTCTGGAGTATTCAAGCTGACGTGAGATTTTTTCCCGATTCAGAACTTTTTCGATATTAAGCAGCAGTTCATCCAGGTCAATGGGTTTTTTAAGGTAATCTGAGGCCTGTAACTTCATGGCAGCAACGGCATCTTCCAGCTCACCGTATGCCGACAAAACCAATACAGGAACATTGGTATCTTTTTGTTCCCTGATCTCGGTGAGAAAATCCAGACCGGATCCATCCGGTAATCGCATATCCAGTAAAACCAGATCAGGATTAAAAGTGTCGATAGAGTTATGTGCAATCGCCAAAGTACCCGCGACTTCTGGCTGGTACCCGGCAACTTCAAGGCGCTTCTTTACGGCCTTGGCAAAAAGTGCTTCATCCTCAACGATCAGGATGCGCGTTTTCTGTTTATCGTTGTCCGTCATGTTTTCGTCTTTCCTTCCGGGATTGTGATCACGACCCGTGTGCCAGCAGGTGAATTCTTTTCATATGACATCTTCCAGCCGTGAGTGTTGCATACCTTGAAGGCGACCGGAATACCGAGCCCGGTTCCAAATCGTTTTGTTGTTCGACCCGGTGCCAGCTCACTCGGTTTTGGATCAAATGGCATTCCGGTTCCCTGATCTTCAATCGTCATTTTCAAATCCTTACCATCCTGAAAAACAGATAACGTCACGATACCTTTTTGTGGCGAGACATCCACGGCATTTGAAAGCAGACCATATAATGCCTGTTCCATTAAATCAGGATCAACCGGAACCGAATGTTGTTCCTGCCATTCTCCATGTTCAACCGATACTTCTTTATCATCCAGCCGTGGTTTCAGCAATGTGGTAACCGTCTCCAGCATCGTCGTCAATTGTGTGATTTTTTTATGTGGTTTCAAAGGATGTAGATAGGAAACCAGCGCACTAACCCAACGGCCCAGTCGATCAACCGTTTCCAATATGGCTTCTTTAATTTCTTTTTTATCCTCAGGATCGTCAATATGATCCAGTAATTGGGCACTGGCACGGATACTGGCAAGTGGGTTCCGAATGTTATGTGCCACTACCGGGACGAGCGCCCCCAGTGCAGCCTGTTTTTCAGACTCGATCAGGGCATCTCGATTACGTGCAAGTTCAGAGGCCATTTCATTCACAGTACCAGCCAGATCAACCATTTCTGCGATACCTTGCTGTGGAACAGTATGGTTGAATTCACCTTTACTGATCAAGGCGGCACCCTGTTTGACCACTTCTACCGGTCGTACGACTTCGCGCTGGACACTGGCGCGCGAAAATAGAAACAAAACACCGGCCAGTAACAGTGGAATCGGGATGATCAGTGGGGCTAGACTCGTCCAGTATTCCATTTTCTGATCTAGCAATTTCTGTTTGTTGTTCAGTATATTTTCAAAATCGGCATAAGACTTTTCAAAATGGCTGACCATGTTACGTTCATAAGCCGGATCCAGCATCCGTAGTCTGACGACCCGACTGATCATGTAAGGATCAGTGAAAATTTTATTCATGTCTTTTTCGATAATTCGGTAAGAACCTATGACCTGATCAATAGCTTCCTTCTCTTCATCATCAATAGACTTATTCTTTAATTTCGAAAAGTTTTTGTCTATCTTGCGTGAAAAATTGGAATAGAGCTGCAACGCTTCAGGATCTTCTTTCAGACGTGCCCAGGTCACTTCCTTGATCTGTCGAAAAAGGTCTGTACGGATCTGATGAGCTGAATTTCGTAATTGGCCGATACGGAGTGATTCCGCCGAGTTCTGTTGCCAGTAGTAAACCCATAGGCCACCTAAAGCACCGGTTACCAGTAACAGCAACAGGAAAGCAAGTTCATATCGAAACAATAACTGTTTTAATTTAAGTGTTTTTTTCATCAGTCAAAACTCTTTCAGAGCATGATACTATATGGTGGTATGAAAAAAAGATTCATCATATTTCTTTTTGTTTTTACGTTGGGCTGTGAAAAGACTCCAGAACCAGAACAATCTCAGGTCATGTGCGATGCCGATAATGGTGGACTGATTCTTCCCACTGGTTTTTGTGCATTGGTTGTTGCTGATCACATCAATTTTCTCCGCCATATCACCGTCACTCGAAATGGTGATATTTATGGATCACGACGTAATCGCAGACTCAATCTCGGTGGTCTAGTTGGTATTCGTGATCTGGATGCGGATGGCAGAGCGGATGTGATCCAGGAGTTTGGAGAAGAACCTGGGCTGGGGATTGCTGTCTATGAAGGCTTTCTCTATTTTGGGGCAAATAAGAGAATCCTGAAATATGCTTTGAATAAGGCTGATCTGGTACCCACTGATGAACCTGAGATTGTTGTGGATCAGTTTCCTGATCAGAAAGTTCATGCCGGTAAAACCTTTGCCATTGATGAACAGGGACAAATGTATATTAATGTCGGCTCGCCCTCAAATGCCTGCCAGAAAGAAGAACTGATACCAGCATCAAAAGGGATTGATCCCTGTCCTCAACTGGAACAACAGGCTAGCATCTGGCGTTTTAATGCCAAACTGGTTGAGCAGAAATTTCCTTTGGATGGCGTTAAATATGCAACAGGGATACGTAATACTTATGCCATTGCCTGGAATGCTGATAATCAGACACTCTATGCCGTTCAACATGGTCGCGATGGGCTTTCTGATCTCTGGCCAGAAATTTATGAAGCACAACAAGGCGCTGACTTACCTGCCGAAGAATTTCTGCTGATCAAAGAAAATGATGTTTTCGGCTGGCCCTATTGTTATTACGATCCCAACAAAAAACTGTACATACTGGCCCCAGAATATGGTGGTGATGGTCAAAAAACAGGGCGTTGTGAAGCGTATAAAGCCCCCATTTTTGCCTTCCCTGCCCACTATAGCCCGAATGATCTACTGTTTTATTCAGGCGATCAGTTTCCACAACAATATCAGAAGGGTGCTTTTATCGCTTTCCATGGTTCTTATAATCGTGGACCTTATGAACAGGTGGGGTACCAGGTCGTCTATGTGCCTTTCAAAGATGGCCTGCCGACAGGAAAAACTCAGGTTTTTGCTGATGGCTTCAGTGGATCTGATGCGATCCAGGCACCAGAGGATGCCGAGTTCCGTCCTGACGGACTCGCTCAGGGACCCGATGGCTCACTCTACATTGCTGATTCAGTTCAAGGACGGATCTGGCGCGTGCTCTATCAGGCCAACCAAAATTCTGAATAGCTCATTTTATGGTAGCATCCGCTGCATAATGCTTTTTCCGTTACCTTTGAATTTATGAACAACTATCCCTGCCAGATGAATAACGATAAAGGCAAACAGGATCATTGCACTGACCTCGTGGATCTCGGTAAAAAACTCATTGTACTGTTCATCCTTCCAGCCCCAGTATGGTAAAACCAGTCCAAAAAGTTTTGTTTTATAACCACTGAAAGAAGAAGACAGATAGCCACTGATGGGTTGTAATATCATAGAAACATAAAACAGCTTATGGATGATGTTAATAAAGTTTTGCTGTTTTCGAGTAATAAAATCAGGTAATGCCGGTGGCTTATGAGTCATACGCCAGAAGATCCTGAGCAACAATAACAGAAATACCGTCACCCCCAGGGATTTATGTAATTCAAACCAGGGCTTGCGAACAGAGGGCGTCACATCTTTAGGTAACTCAACCATGTAGAGACCGATCGCAAACAGGGTGATGATTAGAATGGCGATTATCCAGTGCAAAGCGATTGCCGTTAATGTGTATTTTTGTATTTTATTATCCATTGTTTCTTCCATCGTGTAGCTTCTTTGATGACTTCCTATTAAAATTTAAGCTATAAAAACGGTAGATTATAATTCAAATCAAATAGTAATATTTCCTGAGTTTATGTCCAGTTCAAATATTAGATGGCTTTTCTTTGGCCTTTTTCTGATCAGCCAGACCAGTCTTGCCGGTGGTGACTATACTCTCGAGATCTATAAATCCGATCGTCTGCTTCTGGTAAAAAAAGACCATCTTCTTCAAAAAACGTTCCGAATTGCCTCCGGCAGCGGGGGTTCAGGTGACAAAACGCATCGTGGGGATAAAAAAACACCGATCGGTGTCTATAAGGTTCTGTACTTTAAAGAAGACAGTCGTTTTCATTATTTTATGCAACTCAATTATCCGAATGCCAAAGATGCCTATGACGGATTAAAAAATAATACCATTGATCAATATGAATTCGGACAAATCATTAGTGCGTTGAAGAGAAAAACACTCCCTGATCAGAAAACAGATCTGGGTGGTGCGATCGGTATTCATGGTATTGGAGAAGAAACGGAAGATAAACTGGCCTTACATGAAGATGAAAACTGGACACAGGGGTGTATTGCCATGAAAAACAAAGAAATTGAAGAGTTACGTCATTTCGTGCATATTGGGACACCTGTCATTATCTTTGATTAAAATATGAAAATACTCCTACCCCTGTTGCTTTGTTTTGTCGCCTTTGGATGTGCGGAAAAACCAGCTGATAGTGACTCTCTCATACAACGGTTTACAACAGACAAGTCTTTTGATGATGTCATTCAGGAACTTGATTTCGCCATTACCGAACGAAACTTTCGTATCACTGGTCGTAATACCGTTGGAAAAGGTATGCGGAACAGGGGATATGAAGACTACCCTGATATTGAGGTGATCCACTTCTGTTCTCTGGATGTTGCGAAAGAGGTTCTGGATATTGATCCGGGGTTCGTGGCACAGATGCCCTGCCGTGTCACTGTTCATGAGGAAGACGAGCATGTGATC
>JALSSM010000006.1 GCA_026984275.1 Gammaproteobacteria bacterium | reverse complement strand
TTTTCTGATCTTATTTAGCTTCGCGTACATAAATTCCATAAAGAAACCATGCATCAAAAACCGCTGACTAAGATTCCATGGCCCGACCAGATAATGTGGATATTTGTTGTAGGCCATTTCCGGAAGCTGTGGATCACCAATGATCTGACTAATGCGAATAGCGATGGATTGATCAAGGTTAAATCCGTTAATCGCATCGCGGTATTCTTCACGAGTGAGTAGTAAACAAAAAAGACACATAAACATGACGTGAGAATTTTCAAAGTCGAGGATCTGAGTGCGTTTACTTTTGACGTCAAAATCTTTCATCTCAATTGTTTGCCAGCTTGTCCAGTTCAGCTGGTTCGTCGGTATCGGTTCTTTTCGTTCTTGCCAGTAACCCAGTTCTTTAAACATGCGGAAAAGTTCCTGATCATGTTCGACAAAACTACTCTGAATCATATCGCTGATCTTTTTTGGGTATTGGTTGATCGGTTGCAGGTTCTGCTTTCCACTATTAGCAGCGAGAAAATTCATAACATTGGATTCAGCTGCATAGTGGCGCAAGATCAGCAGATTAGTTTCACGACTGACCAGATGTGTGCAAAACCAGCAGATCATTTTCTGTAATAATTTATGAGCACTGAATTGTGGCAGTGGCAGGCGTTTGAAAAACCAGATCAGGTGTAACAAAACAACAAAGAAAAATTGTAATAATGGACGTAAACTCCATCGCATAGGATTATCGAGATCCTTCATCCAGAGCTTGATCGCCTGTGGCTCCATCGGAATAGAATTATCAAACATCAGGGCTTGCAAATAGGCACTACGTTTCTTGCTCATTATCTATTTCATCCAGTTGCATTGCATACAGTCGAGCGACTACTGTCGCAGTGCGTGTAATCGATTTTAGTTGTATTTCATTTTTACAGACACGATCGATCAGTTGATAAAGCTTTTCAAGATGTTCGTCATCATTCTCTCCATGGTAACGCATGAATTGAGTATAACGGCCATCACCATCGGTGATCTTGTCAACTTGTTTTGCCCAGTCTGAGGCCATTTTCTGACCAAGTCCTTCTATAATCCACATGGCGCCTATCAGATCAATTGGATTTGGCAGGCTGGCACGATACATAAGGAAAGCATGTAAGGCTTCGGAACCCGGGTTACGATCGGCCTTTTGAATATCGGCCAGGTCACCACCTGCAGCGACATAATCCTGCTCGAGCATTTCGTAATCACGGTGCTCATCTCTTGCGTGACCAATCACGACGGATCGGACATCTGCATAATCTCGATCAAAACTGGACGCACAACGTGAAATCCAGCGTGATCCTTCAATGACCTGCTGACGAAGATTTCTAATCAGCTTTTGATAATCTTCTATAGAAAAATTACCTTGTTCAAGTCGCCGAATGATCGGAACTTTACCCAGCCGACGCTCAAAATCGAACCAGATCCGTAACAGGTTTTGCAGACATTGCTGACCTTGTTCTGTAAGAACGTTATCTTCTTTCTTCATTCTTCAGCTACTGTCAGCTTCATATAAACCGTGTTGAAACGACCACTTTCAGGCACCATACAAAACACAACATCACCCGTTTTATATGATTGAGTTCGGCGAAATTCATCAAGCATAATCATGATCGAAGCACAGCCAGTATTACCACGAGCTGCAAGGTTGGAATACCATTTTTCATCAGGAACAGCTGTACCAGATTTGACCAACATATCGAAGATTTTACCGCGAAAATAATGTGAAGAATAATGGCATAAAAGGTGATCTATTTGATCAGCGGTGACCAAGCCTTGATCCACCAGTCTCAGAAAACCATCCACACCCAGTTTGACGATATTTTCAAGCAGACGAACATCCTGCCTGATCAGCAATGCACCTTCGGCCTCAGCTTCTGCATAAGTCTGATAATCCTGCCATGTTCGATTTTCTTTTTTGTCTTGCGTAAGTCCAACGCTCATACAAACCGGGAACGAATCAGCATGAGAAAACCCACGGATCCAGTCAATACGAAAACAGGTTCCTCGTGGCCTTGTTTCCAGCAAGGTTGCTCCTGCTCCATCTGATAACATGAAACGTAGAAACTCGGCGTTGAAATCCAGTCTTTTATCGACACCCGCAGCTTCGTAGCGGCTGGCTTTGAATAAACGGGAAGTCAGTTCGCTAGCAATCACCAATGCATTGTCATGCTCCCCTGTTTTGAGATTGGTGAAGGCCGCTTTTAGTGCCATCATGGAACTCGAACATATCCCATGACTGGTTTGCAATTCAATATCCTCCAGATCAAGATCAGCCTGCACCATGCTGCCAAAACCTGGTAAAACCACATCGCCCTGACTGGTGGCACAACTAAGCATGCTTATCTGTTGCTTCGCCAGGAAACTTTGATCAAGACAGTCCTGCCCTGCTCTGGAAGCCATCTCACTATTGCTGATCGTGGTTCTGTGGTGTTTATCAATCGCATAGTGACGAGTCTGAATACCGTTGGCTTCAAGTATACGACGCTTCAGGCGGCTGGGCTTTCCACCCACGTAACCCAGCACCTCTTCAATCTGATCATTTTCGACAGGATCACCGGGTAAAAAATGCCCGGTGCTTGTAATATAAACATCCACTCTTAAGGTTTTCCGTGGGCCAATTGATATCTTAAACAGCGAATATTTTCTTCGATATAGGGAACAATACCGACACAGACGGTAAAAATCATATAAGCCCAGATATAAGCTTTGCCACCATGATAATATTCCATCGGTACGAAACTCATCTGCCCCTGCCAATTTAAAGAGATCAAATTAAGTACGACTGGCCAGTTAATCACCGCGACCATAGAGAGCATAAAGAACGGCAATGTGGCAAGATAACTATGTGCGTGCATTTCCCAGATACTGATCTTTCTTCGGGGCGATGCGTAAGACACATCCCAATGAGCTACCAGTTCATGCATCACCAGTAAAAACAAACAAATAAGCAGAATCAAAACATTGATCCGAAACAACAGGCATAAAAGGATTGGCAAGCCAACCTGAACTCCCATCAGTGAATGCATCAATGACTCTATAAGCCCCGATGTGGATTCGATATGTGTAGCACGATGACAAAGCCAGTCGACAAAACCGGCGATCCCCCATAAAGGCAGGAACACATATAACAACAGATTCATGAGTACATGGGTGCTATCCATCATGATTCCTATTTATCAGATAGAAAACCAACTTGTTCTTTTCCTCCTGGGTAAAAATCAGTTATTTATTAAAAAATTACAACTGAGGTGTCCCCCGTTTAACGAGCCAGACTGTTAAGTTAATCTACTAAATAAAGAGACGGCCAGTATAGCAAACCCTGTGGAAACTGATTAAGTCAACGTTTCTCGTTACTATCTTTTACGAACTCATCATTGCTCCAGACACTATTGCCGAACTAAAGACTTCTCGTTAGTAAACTTTCACTTCGCCAAATAAAAAGGCCCCATAATGGAACCTTAATTTATCTGGCGGAGAGAGAGGGATTCGAACCCTCGATACGGGGTTACCGTATACACACTTTCCAGGCGTGCGCCTTCAGCCACTCGGCCACCTCTCCTGATGCTGTTTAAGTTTTTTGAAGCGCGTGAAGGGTAAACCAGTTTGGTCTTTAGCGCAATCCTGCCTGACTGGTATTTTCATCAAATGTGATGTTGTTTATACGGCTCATCAACTCTGCTTCGCCCTTAGAGAGACCACAGGTTTGAATCAATTCATCAACCGTAGCGCCTTTGTCCATCAACAATACGGCCTGTTCATAGTGTGAATCATTGGTACTAAGAGCATTGAGATCATTTTGACGGATAGTCACACTCCGGATCAGCTTTTGTTGCTTCTCAAATCGTTGACTAATACCTCGCATACATAGAATTAATCCATGTAAATCCTGTTGTATCCGGTGGGTAGATTTTTCCCGTATCTGAAGTGTTTTTTTCAACTGATAGATCTGCCATCCCAACCAGATGGACAACCCCAGACAAAAGCTTAAACCCAATGTAAGAAATATAGTCATGACAGGTTTTTAATGTTCACGATTAGTTTCTCAAGCAAACTCATCAATGTGACCCTTCTTTCTGCTTGTCTGCTTTTGTTCTGCCTGGCTATCGTCTTCATTATTTTGTTGCTCTTTCTTTTCCCCTTGACGCTCATCAGTGGCATCTTTCTGTCGTACAGGCAGAAGCGGTAAGACAGGAAACGACTTGATTGAGTTAATAGCCATCTGACACTTAGAAAGAGCCTACATCACTCCATTCGTCATCACTGAGTAATTTGTTCAAATCAACAAGGATCAGGATATCTTCTTCACGGCTGAATACGCCCTGTATATATTTTGAACTCTCATCGTTTCCAACATTCGGTGCCGTTTCAATTTGTGAGCCACGCAGATTGACAACTTCAGCGACACTATCAACCAGGATCCCGACGATGTTTCCATCTGATTCAATGATGACGATACGTGTTGCATCATCCGCTTCTGTTGGCATCAGACCAAAACGTTTACGTGTATCGATCACCGTTACCACGTTACCGCGCAGGTTAATGATTCCTATGACATAGTCAGGTGCTCCGGGGACAGGCGCAATTTCTGTCATGCGCAACACTTCCTGTACTTGCATAACATTAATTCCATAGGTTTCACCATCAAGGCGAAATGTTACCCACTGGATGACCGGATCTTCTACTGCTTCAACTAATGCGTTACTCATATCGTAATTCCTGTACTTTTTTCTTTAACTTATGCTTATCAATTTAGAAAGCATGGTTTATGCCAGTTTTTCAGGCCTAAGTGATACTCTCATTGAGATATTTAATAAATTCATCACCATCCAGTAACACACTCAAATGTTTCTTGATCATGCCAAGTAACCAGGGGCGACGCCTTTCTGAACCACTCCAGCGAACCTGATCAGGTTCCAGCATAGTGGCGCGATCAGCACTGTGACATGCCAGTCCCCATTTTCCATCACCCATTTGTACAATAAATTCTGGTTTTTTCAGCTGTTCTTGTGGATCGATTTCACGATTGTTACTCAGCAGAAAAAGCTTTCGAGCATTGACGACTTGCATAGTTGTTTCTTCCAGTTGTAGTGTTCCATCGATCCATGGAACTGAATCTGATTGCTGATTGAGTTGATCAGGATATTTTCTGATCCCACTCATTGCTTCCATCGGAATGGCTAATTCCATCCCGTCGATCTCAAGGAACAGGGTTTTGAATGCCTGACAGGCCCATTCTGGACGTCCATCAGAATTTTTCTCCTGGGGAATCTCGTCAGTTTTTACTGTGCGGGGTGAAACATGGGTTTCAGACAATGCTTCCTGAATTTCTTTTTCAGGTTGTTGCTGAAATAATTCTTCAAGATAAAGTCCTAGTGCTTCTGTCTGATCAGAGATCTTTAACTGTTTGTCTAATGTTTTACTCATAATAGGCTTTCCAAATCTCTTTCCAGTAAATCATCCAATAATGCCTGATAGGCCAGCGATCCTCTGGACTGAGGTTTCATTAACGGTAACGGCAACCCTGCCTTACTCGCTTCGCGAAAATTTGTATCCACCGGGATCACCATTTCCCATAATGTTTCTTGATAATTCTCCTGAAGAAATTTGAGACTGTCATGAGAGGCGCGTGTGCGACGATCAAACATTGTTGGCAGAATCAATTCTTCAAAAGGAAGTTGATGTGCATGACGCACCAGTTGAAAAGTATGCTGGATTCTTTCCAGACCCTTGAGTGCAAGAAATTCTGTCTGAACCGGTACGAGAACACGATCACTGGCGGCCAGGGC
>JALSSM010000005.1 GCA_026984275.1 Gammaproteobacteria bacterium | reverse complement strand
CACGGTATTTATTATCCTGTAACACAGGAATTTTGGGAGAGTTGTCAGTTGCAACAGAAACAATGGCTTCAGGAAATGCCCCTGCAGGTATCAGCAGGTTCTTTCCTACACGGAGTTTGTCGGTTTTTAAGTGATTCGTTGTTTTCAGGAGATGAATACTAATTTCATATTTTCTGGCAATCGTCCAAAGTGATTCACCGGGCTTTATTTCATGGTGCTGCCACTTAACCCGTTCTTGATCCGGTAGCATGGAGATGGCGTAAGTAAATCGTTCCGCTGAATCGACAGGAACGAGTAAATGATAAGGACCATCCGGATCAGTTGCCCAGCGTTTATGCCCGGCATTGAGTTTTTTTAATTCATCAAGATCAACGTTGGCCAGTTCTGCCGCTTTTGCAAGCTGGATCTGGCCTTTGGTATCAACAGACTTTATGGCAGGTTCGTAAGGTATCTGAGCCAGTTCTATGCCAAAGGAAGAGGGTGAAGAGATGACGGTCTGTAAAGCAATTAACTTAGGAATATATTGTCGGGTTTCAGGTGGAAGATCCAGCGCCCAGAAGTCTGTAGACCTTCCCAGTTTTACGTTTTTCTTAATGGCGTTTGAAACAGTTGCACCACCGCTGTTATAGGCTGCAAGTGCTAATGGCCAATCATCAAAACGATCATGAAGTTGTTGCAGATAATCCAGTGCAGCCTTCGTAGATGCTATGACATCACGGCGACCGTCATACCACCAGTTTTGTTTGAGTCCAAAATGTTTACCGGTCGAAGGTATGATTTGCCAGAGTCCGGCAGCTTTCCAGGAGGAGGTTGTATCGGTCTTATATCCACTTTCGATAATAGGTAACAAAGCAAGGAAAAGCGGCATTTCGCGTTTCTCAAGCTCGTTGAGAATGTAGTAAAGATAAGGCTGCGCCCGGGTTCCTATAATGTCAAAGAACTGTTGATTGTTTTTATAGGATTGAAGATATTTTTGTACAGGCTTCTTTGATTTATCATCATGCTGGTCGAGTTTTTCACTCTTCTGGATGTGTGACCATACGTCATCCTGAACAGTATCAGCAACCTGATCTTCTGGCACCGGCAGTGCTGGCTGACTTTGTTGATTATGATCAATATATCGGGTGGTGTCCTGTGCTGTGTCAGCGACAGGATCGATGGTTTTAACAGGCACAGAATGCAGGCAGCCGCTCAGTAATGAAGCCAGAATGAGTGCTGTGATCGCAGCCGGAAATGTTATTATTCTTCGGATCACAGATCCGCTTCCCCAAAACATGGCGCAATGCTAAGGATAAGTTTCCCCCACGTCAAGTTGTAACAGATTTTTTCATTTAATATTGATCACTGTTTGCTAACAGATTAGGGTAAAATTAACAGCTATGGTATTAAATAATCATGAAAATCCTGTTGCAAGCAAAAAGACCGTCAGGCTTCGATTAAAAGAATGGTTTAAGGGCGTTGCAGGAAGTTCCTTACTGGACATAGAAAAAAACGTACTTGATGAGGAGCTTCCGGATCTATTCGGATACCACATTCTTCAGCTTGGTACACTGGAAGACGGAAACTTTCTGGGATCCAGTCGTATCTCACATCGCGTATTATGTAATCTTACTCAGTACGATCCACGTTCTCATGATGATCTGGTGTGCCATTCAACGCATCTTCCAATCGATGCGAACAGTGTCGATGTTGTGTTATTGCCTCACGTACTGGAATTTGAAGAAGACCCACATGATATTTTACGAGAAGTTGAACGGATCCTGATTGGTGAAGGTCATTTGCTTATTTTAGGATTTAATCCATTCAGTTTATGGGGGCTTTGGCATCTTTTACTCGCCTGGCGAGATGCGCCACCATGGAATGGACATTTTTATACATCAAACCGGGTTAGAGACTGGTTAAGTTTACTGGGATTCGAAGTGATTAAGACACGTCATCTATTCTTTCGCCCACCAACACGTTCCAACTGGATAATGAAACGATTGACGTTCATGGAAAAATTGGGCAACTATCTCTGGCCATGGTTTGGGGGCGTGTACCTGATTATTGGTAAAAAGCGTCTTATTCCTTTAACCCCAACAAAAACAGAATGGAGAATCAGACGTCGGCTCATTGCATCTGGAGTGACTGAACCTACTACACGTGCCAGACAATTGTTTAGGAAAACTCTGATTCATCCGGAGTTTTCGCAGCACAGGGATATGCTGACAATTCATGGAAGAATTGTCAGAGATTCCTTAAAAGAGTCAATACGATGAGCGGATTCCATGAGTGATACTGTAGAGCTTTATACCGATGGTGCCTGCCGTGGTAATCCTGGCCCGGGTGGCTGGGGGGTGCTGATGCGATATGGCCAGCATGAAAAGCGCTTATCAGGTGGTGAACTGGATACAACCAATAATCGTATGGAACTGATGGCCGCGATCATGGGGTTGGAAACCCTCAAACGCAAATGCCAGGTGAAACTGACAACGGACTCCGTCTATGTCAAGGATGGGATTACTAAATGGCTGGATGGCTGGAAAAAACGTGGCTGGAAGACGGCGAATAAGAAACCTGTTAAAAATCAGGATTTGTGGCAAAGACTGGAAAAGGCCTCTGCCAGACATAACATAGAATGGTGCTGGGTTAAAGGCCATTCTGGTCATGATGAAAATGAAATTGCCGATCAGCTGGCTAATGAAGGTATCGATAAACTATTGAGCAAACTGGGGTCGGAATGAGACAAATTGTCCTGGATACAGAAACCACGGGGCTTTCAACCTCGGAAGGTCACCGAATCATTGAGATTGGTTGTGTGGAGATGATTAACCGAAAATTGACCAATCGTCATTTTCACCATTATATCAATCCTGATCGAAAGGTTGATGAAGGTGCATTGGAAGTCCATGGAATAACGGATGAGTTCCTGAAAGATAAACCTCGTTTTTCAGAAATTGTTGATGAATTTATTGAATTTGTTCGTGATTCGGAACTGATCATCCATAACGCACCTTTTGATATCGGTTTCCTTGATTACGAACTATCCCTGGTCGATCAACAGGGACTTCAGGTTGAGAAAATGGAAGATTGTTGCAAGGTGCTAGACACCCTGATTCTGGCGCGTGAAATACATCCAGGACAGAAAAATAACCTGGATGCACTCTGCAGGCGTTATGAGGTAAATAACGCCCAACGCGAATTACATGGTGCATTACTGGATGCAGAGCTCCTTGCTGATGTCTATTTACTCATGACAGGTGGTCAGGTGGATCTCCTTTTTGTGAGTGATGAACAACATAAACAGGAAAATATTGAGTCACAACTTAGAAAAAGAGAACAAAAACTCAATTTAAAAGTGATTAAGCCGAATGAGAATGAATTAGCTTTGCATCAACAGCAAATGGAGTTACTGGACAAGGCATCGGGCGGACAATGTTTATGGAACAAGCTGGAGCAGGGGAGTTGAGTTCAACAAAAAGCTTCCATCGTTAAAGTTGGTTTATTAATTTTACATATTCTTCAGGCTTAAAACCGACAATGATTTCATCTGCAGTGACAAGGACAGGCCGCTTGATCAGCGCAGGGTATTTCAGCATGAGTGCCGCTGCCTTATTTGCATCGAGATCGGCCTGAGCAGACTGAGAGAGATTACGCCAGGTTGTTCCGCGCTTATTTAAAAGCATTTCCCAACCCAGCGCATCAATCCAGAGTTTCAACTGATCAGCTTCCAGACCGTCTTTACGAAAGTCATGGAATTGATAGGCGACCATATTATCAGAAAGCCATTTTTTCGCTTTTCTGATCGTATCGCAATTGCTTATCCCATACAGGATCATATATCCCTGAGCAGCTCGTTAATGCCGACTTTACCCAGGGTTTTTTCATCAACCTGTTTCACGATCACAGCACAATAAAGACTGTATTTGCCATCGCTGGAGGGAATGCTTCCTGAAACAACAACGGATCCGGGTGGAACATAACCATAAGTGACTTCACCGGTTTCTCGGTTCAGAATACGTGTACTCTGGCCTATAAAGACACCCATTGATATGACTGAGCCACGACCAACAACAACACCTTCAACAACTTCTGATCGAGCACCGATAAAGCAGTTATCTTCAATGATCGTTGGGCCGGCCTGTACAGGCTCCAGAACCCCACCGATACCGACACCACCCGACAAATGAACGTTTTTACCGATCTGAGCACATGATCCAACGGTCACCCAGGTATCAACCATGGTACCGCTATCAACATAAGCGCCGATGTTGACAAAGCTGGGCATTAAAACGGTCGTTGGAGCGATATAACTTCCACGTCGTGCTGTAGCAGCAGGAACCACTCTGATGCCACTTTCCTGAAAATCTTTTTCGCTGTAATCAGCAAATTTAGAAGGAACCTTGTCATAAAATTTTGTATGACCACCCTGAATGACTTCATTATCACTGACACGAAATGAAAGTAGGACAGATTTTTTCAACCATTGATTTGTGACCCATTCATCACCTTTTTTCTCAGCAACGCGATAAGTCCCGGTATCCAGGCCATTAATACATTCTTCGATCGCATCTTTCAGTTCTTTACTGGCAGTAGACGGTGTGATCTCAGAAATATTTTCAAAATTTTCTTCTATTATTTTTTCCAGTTGTTCCATTTTTTTCTCTTAACCTAAATTATTAATAAATTCTTTAATTCTGTTCGCTGCTTCAACGGTTTCTTCAAGTGAGGCAACGAGTGCTATACGCACACGATTTTCACCAGGGTTAATGCCATTTGCTGATCGAGCCAGAAAGCTGCCTGGTAATACGGTGACATTTTGCGTCTTCATCAACGCACTTGCAAACGTTACATCATCCAAAGGTACTTCCGGCCACAGGTAAAAACCGGCTTCTGGTTTTTCTACTTTAAGAACGGATTCAAGGATTTCAAGTACCACATCGAATTTTTCACGATATTGCTGACGGTTTTCTTTTACGTGTACTTCATCCTGCCAGGCAACAATACTCGCATATTGCGTCGGTAGTGGCATGGAACAGCCATGATAAGTACGATAGAGCAGAAACTGTTTGATCAGGTCTTTATCTCCGGCGACAAAACCTGATCGCAGGCCTGGCAGGTTAGATCGCTTAGACAGGCTATGAAAAACCAGGCAATTGCGGAAATCGGTACGGCCTGATTTTGCTGCCGCTTCCAGTAGACCCGTTGGAGGATGTTCCTCATCAAAATAGATCTCTGAATAACATTCGTCTGAGGCGATTACAAAATCATATTGATCGGAAAGATCCATCAATTTGACCAGGTCTTTTTCTGATAGGACGGCACCGGTAGGATTTCCTGGTGAACAAAGATAAATAAGCTGACACTGTCTCCAGGTTTCAGCAGAAACACGATCAAAATCGGGTCGGTAATTATTTTCTTTCAGGCAGTTTATATAGTATGGCTCTGCCCCGGCCAACAAGGTAGCTCCTTCGTAGATTTGATAAAAAGGGTTAGGGAAAACAACTAACGGGTTAGTGTTGGATTCATCAATGATACATTGTGCAATCGCGAACAAAGCCTCTCGTGTGCCATTGACGGGTAACACATTTTCATTTGCCTTCATGCTCTCCGCAGGTAAATGAAACCGTGTGATCAGCCAGTCACAAATCGCCGACCGTAATAAGTCATGTCCACGTGTGGTCGGGTAAGACCCCACTGTACCAAGCTTGTTGATCAGCTCATCTTTTACAAACTGTGGTGCTGGATGTTTAGGTTCACCAATCGATAAGTCGACAGGTGTTTTCCCGGATGGGGAATTTGTGTCCGGCTTTATTTGAGCCAGTCGCTCAAAAGGATATGGATATAGGCGTGA
>JALSSM010000004.1 GCA_026984275.1 Gammaproteobacteria bacterium | reverse complement strand
TATCTTTGGTTTGAATTCAACGGAAGTAATGGCACTGATAAAATGAGTTTCGTTAATGATGTCATGGCTGAAGAAGCAGGCAGGAAAAGTCTTATCCTGTTTGAGGACTATTCTATCCTGCGTGATGTTGACTCTACCCCCATCCACAAAAGTTCAGATTTTAAAAAGAAGTACTGGTTAAATTTTGTACTGGTTATCGCCTCTTTAATTTTCGCTATCGGGTTTGTTAACCAGCTTCCAGCCAGTCAAGGCCAGCTTGATGATAAATTTTTATCTTCAGAAAAACTGGATCTACCTGTTCTCCAGCCAGTCGGTAATCCAGTAGAGAATCATGAAAACGCTACGGAGAAAAGTAGTGCGCCAACGCTGATAGCCAGCAAAGGAACAGATATTTCAGAAATGATCCCTGTTCCAGAAAATAAAATTGTGCATCAGACAAGTGCCGATGTTTCTCTGGAAAGATCACAAAACAAATTCAGTAAACCCTCTCAGAAAAGTACTCAACGAATTGTTTCTGATCAGTCGGTTGTTAAAAAGTCAGGCAGAACTGAACAGGTACTGGATCTATCTGAAGGAAAAATAGTTTTTAATAAAAAAATACTGATTGAACCCGTTCAGGATCAGACAGATCCACTTTTTGATCAGGCTCAAAAATTGCTGGAACAGGGTGATGCTGTTGCGGCAATACAGACGCTGCGTGAGATTTTATCTCTTGATGAAAAACAGATTGAAGCACGTTTGTTATTGTCATCAAGCCTGGTTCAACAAGGTCAGATTCAGGAAGCAATAAATGTTTATCAGAAGGGCCTGTTGATCACACCTCAAAACGCCCGTCTAGCAGAACCTCTGGCTCACCTGCTGGTCAGGAAAGGGAAAATCGATCAGTCTTTAAAAGTATTACAACAGGCTGCACCATCCGTGAATAGCGATCCGGATTACCACTCTTTTATTGCAGCATTACAACAACAATCGGGTCTTCATGAAGAAGCGATCAGGACTTATCAACAAATTCTGAAACAGCAGCCGACAAATGGGAAATGGTGGTTAGGCCTGGGAATTTCTTTGATGGCAGAATCCAGAAATGCAGAGGCACTGGTCGCATTCAAATCGTCATTGCACGATCAACGTGTTCCATCAGCCTTAAAACAATTTGCCAGCCAGAGAATTCTTGATCTGAATGGATCAAAACTCAAAAACAGGGGACGTTCATAATGCAGCGAAAAAGAATTCGGCTGGGCGATCTGCTGGTTGAAAATGAGGTTATTACTCAACAACAGTTAGAAGATGCGCTTGAACAACAAAAGACTACTGGCTTAAAGCTTGGGAAAGTACTGGTCGAAGGTGGTTATGTTGCCGAAGACGATTTGTTGAGGTTTTTATCGGCACAATTGAAAGTCCCGCTGATTGATCTGACGCAGTATCCTCTGAATCCTGACGTTGTGAAGTTGATTCCGGAAATCCATGCACGACGATTCCGTGTTCTTGCGTTGAGTCTTGAAGAAGACTCTGTGCTGGTTGGCATGGCTGATCCAACGAATATATTTGCCTTCGATGAATTGTCTCGTATTTTAAAGAAAAACCTGATAGTAGCGGTTGTTCGTGAATCTGATCTGATGCAGACACTGGATACAGCGTATCGTCAAACGGATCAGATTTCTGGTTTTGCAGAAGAGCTTCAGGATGAGCTGATTGATAACGATCAATACCTCAATGATCTGGCAGAGGAAGTGGATCACTCTGATGCACCGGTCGTTAAATTACTGCAGTCATTACTTGAAGATGCGATCCGTTCACGGGCTTCAGATATTCATATTGAACCGGATGAAAATGTACTCAGAATTCGTCAACGTGTGGATGGTGTGTTACAGGAACATATTATTAAGGAAAAACGTGTTGCCAGTGCCCTGGTTGTGAAATTGAAATTAATGGCAGGCATGGATATTTCTGAAAAACGTCTGCCACAGGATGGTCGTTTTAGCATTAAAATTCATAATAGAAATGTTGATATTCGGATTTCAACAATGCCGATCTACTATGGTGAATCGGTGGTCATGCGTTTACTTGATCAGACCGAAGGCATTCCTGATCTGAGTGCCTTGGGCATGCATGATGATATTCGTGATCGATATGAAGCCTCCGTCAGAGCGCCAAATGGTATGGTGCTGGTCACCGGGCCGACGGGTAGTGGTAAAACAACGACTTTATACAGCACACTTAAATTATTAAATAAACCTGAAGTTAAGATTATCACGGTCGAAGATCCGGTTGAGTATCGTTTGCCGAGAATTAATCAGGTTCAGGTGAATACCGAAATAGAGTTAACCTTCGCTCGTGTCTTGAGGACGATATTACGACAGGATCCAGATATCGTTCTGGTTGGTGAAATGCGTGATGCTGAGACCGTGCAGATTGGTCTTCGTGCTGCAATGACCGGTCACATGGTTCTTTCAACTTTACATACCAATGATGCCATTAGCACCGCCACTCGATTACTGGACATGGGTGCGCCGGGTTATCTTCTGGCAACCTCCCTGAGAGCGATTATTGCACAACGCTTGATCAGACGAATCTGCGACGGCTGTTCTGTGGAACATGAACCGGATACGACTGAAAAAAGCTGGTTATTAAAATCGGGTCAACATGGTCATCAGTATTTTGTTGGCGCTGGTTGTCAAAAATGTCATCAGACAGGATATTCTGGACGAATTGCTGTACAGGAATTATTGACCATTGATGAGGATCTTTCATTGGCTCTGGCATCGGGTGATACAGCAGAATTTATTCAGGCTGCGAAACATTCTCAAAACTATAAACCGCTGGGATTGGTCGCACTGGAATTAGCACAGCAGGGGACAACGACACTGGAAGAAGTCATGCGTATCTCTGCAGAGATTGATCTGGATATTGAACACCCACAGAAGCAGGATGATGTTGACTCTGATGATCGTGATCTTTCAGATCATCACGCAGTCGTTGAGTCGCCTTCGGATATTGATGAAGAAAGTCCAATGGAACGAACCTTTGAGTTCAGTGATAACAAGCTCACTCTGTCAATTTTGGAAGATTGAGGTTTCATCACTGATGGCCGTTTTCGAATATAAAGGACGTGATACGAAGGGGGGGCTGATCAGCGGTGATCTGGAGGGCGCTTCTGCGGATTCTGTTGCATCACAATTACTCAATACTGGAATCACCCCGGTTAATATTCAGGAAAAAGTCGAGAAAAAAGATCGGCTTCAGATTCCCGGAAATCTATTTAAAGATAGAAAACCACCCGATATTGCTGAGATGGTGATGTTCTCTCGTCAGATGTATGCCCTGTTACGAACCGGTATACCTGTTAATCAGGCGATTGGTGGTATTCAGAAATCAATCCGCAATGAATATTTTGTAGAAGTGTTGCAGGAAATCCAGAATGATCTTGAATCTGGCCAGGAGATGAGTGCCAGTCTGAAGCAGCATCCGCGCATATTTTCCCCCTTGTTTACTGCGATGGTGAGTGTTGGTGAAAATACCGGACGTCTGGATGAGGCCTTTTTACAAATTTCTCACTATATGGAAAATGACAAGGAAACACGCCAACGTATAAAGAGTGCACTGAGATATCCCACATTTGTCATGATCGCCATTTCTGTCGCAGTTGCCGTGATCAATATTTTTGTCATTCCGGCTTTTGCCAAGATTTTTGAAAACGCCAACGTAGAGCTGCCTGTTGCGACAAGGGTTCTCATGGCCACTTCAGATTTTTTTGTCAATTACTGGGGTTTTCTGTTGATGGCACTGGTGATAATTTTTGGATCAGTGAGAGCCTGGCTAAAAACAAAGTCTGGTCGGTATATCTGGGATCAATACAAACTCAGGTTACCGTTGGTGGGAGACATTATTAAGCGAGCAACGCTGGGCCGTTTTGCCCGATCCTTTGCCATGTCTGTTGGTGCCGGTGTTCCTTTGACACAGGCTTTGTCAGTGGTGGCGAAAGCCGTCGATAATCGCTTTGTCGGCGAACGTGTGAAGGATATCCGCAATGCCGTCGAACGAGGAGGAACACTCACTCAGTCCGCTTCGGAAACGGGTATGTTTACCCCGCTGGTCATTCAGATGCTCAGCGTTGGAGAAGAAACCGGAATTGTCGATGAAATGATGCAGGAAGTGGCAGGTTTCTATGAACGTGAGGTTGAGTATGATGTGAAAAACCTCAGTTCGACGATTGAACCTGTTCTGATCACGGCGATAGGAGTCATGGTTTTGATCCTGGCATTAGGCATCTTCCTGCCAATGTGGGATATGAGTAGCGTGATGGGCTAGGACTGCTCACCCAAACTGGATGAGTAATCCGTTATAATCTGTTTTTCTTATTTTGATAATCAGATGACATGGCTAGAACTCTTCCCGAGCTAAGATTAAAACCCGGAACAGATTATTATGCTGTGATAGGCCATCCGATCACGCATAGTCTTTCGCCTCTAATTCATCAACAGTTTGCTGAACAAACGGATCAGAATTTGATCTATCAGGCCATTGAATCACCGTTGGATACATTTCCTGAAATGGTTGAGCAGTTCCGACAGGCCGGTGGCCGAGGTCTGAATGTAACCGTACCTTTCAAACAGCAGGCCTGGGAAATATCCTATCAGCGGAGTGAAGTCGCTGAACGTGCCGGTGCTGTGAACACACTCTGGTTTGATGATCGGGATCAGATCAGGGGTGACAATACGGATGGTTGTGGTCTGGTTCGAGATATCTTGATCAATTATCAACAGGCCATCACCGGGAAACGCCTTCTGATTCTGGGTGCCGGTGGTGCGGTTCGGGGGGTACTGGAACCCTTATTGAAAGAAAATCCTGATACCTGTGTGATCGCTAATCGTACACTTTCCCGTGCTGAAGAACTGGTTGGCCTGTTTTCTGATCTTGGCGATCTTTCAGCCGTGGCATATTCTGATCTGGCGGGTTCCAGCTTCGATATGGTCATAAATGGTACCTCGGCCAGTCTGCAGGGAACACTTCCTCCTCTTCCAGAAAATATCCTTACAAAAGAGGCTGTGTGTTATGACATGATGTACGCAAAAAAACCGACGGCTTTTGTAAAATGGGGACTCGACGGAGGGGCAAAATTATCGGTGGATGGCCTGGGAATGCTGGTAGAGCAAGCTGCTGAGTCTTTTTTTATCTGGCGAGGTATCAGACCAGAGACCAGTTCGGTCATTTCATTACTCAGGACCTGACTTATTCACATTGGTACCAAAAACCAAAAATTTGCAGGGTTATCTCAGGATTCTCCTGTGAATACCTTTAAAAGTGCTGTAAGTTATTGATTTACTATAAATATAACGACTGGTTAAAAATTAACCGTTTTAATAAAACGGTAACATTAGCCGCATGTGGCAAGCTTTTGACGCAGCTTATTAACAGAGTTATCCACAGAATCTGTGGGTAAGAATTTTATCTGATTAAAGACAAAGACTTAGC
Organism: Gammaproteobacteria bacterium; assembly: GCA_026984275.1. Taxonomy (GTDB): domain Bacteria; phylum Pseudomonadota; class Gammaproteobacteria; order CAJXQU01; family CAJXQU01; genus CAJXQU01. The sequence continues at coordinate 399 of JALSSM010000004.1, read as the reverse complement.
TCTTTTTTGTGAACTATGTCACATTATTTCTGGCATAAGTTAATGCTGCAAGGCTTCCATATAATCGGGTAACCAGAGGATCAGTTTCGGGAAGTAAGCGATCAGCAGAATGGCGGCGATCTGGATCAGTACAAAGGGGACGATGCCCCGGTATATTTGTCGAATTCCAATCTCTGCTGGTGCCACAGCTTTCAGATAAAACAGGGAAAAACCAAAAGGTGGCGTCAGGAAAGATGTTTGTAGATTCATTGCGATCAGAATAGCGAACCATAGCAGGTCAATACCCATCTGGTTAGCAATTGGAGCAAGAATAGGAACGACGATAAAACAGATCTCCAGAAAATCCAGGAAAAACCCCAGGAAGAAGATCAGAGCCATGCTAAGAGTAACAAAGCCCCA
>JALSSM010000003.1 GCA_026984275.1 Gammaproteobacteria bacterium | reverse complement strand
CTTCTCAGCACTAACATGGACGATGTCCTCATACCTTCCCACACACAGAATTTTAGTTTGGTTGGTATCTCTCTGCGTGTAGTAAATTGAAAAGTTAAAGACCGCTTTAAATTGATCCTCTGCCAGTTCATTGACCGAGGTTAGCTGCGTAAAGTGTCGTGTCTGATAATGCTCAGTAGAGTCAATTTGAATGTCATCAACCTGAGCAACGCGATCCTGAAGACGCGCATAACAATCATCGAGCATGAAGGCAATTGGAAGCCCACGTCGCTCATTTTCTTCGGCAATAAAAGTATAAGTACCATCCTCATGAAAACAATCTAACCAGGCATCCATATTAAGTTTGTCCAATGCACAGATATAATTTCGATTCAGGTCTTCTATTGCGAACACAACATCTGTAGAAATAGATTTCATAATTGTGTTCTCCCAAAACCCATTCGTTTTCTGTAATGCTCCCAGCGTGGCAGGTTGCCTGATTCATCGTTTTGCTTAACCTCAAAGGCCAAAGAAAACTCATCTTTAACACCCTTCTGGAACACCGCATTGCCCGGGGTTTTATTACCCTTATCAATACGGGAAAAAACGGAAGCATCTTCCATACTGATCAACCCACAAGGCCCAAGTAAATTACTGGACTGTCTGATCCTGTGTTTTACCATCTCCTCACTATCATCTTCGTGAGAAAAATAAGCGTAATGAACTTCCAGTCCCTTTGGCCCTTTTGGAAAAGCGTATCGCACGTTCAGCATATCCAAGTGTTTACTGAATACGGTGAGAGGAAAAGCCATTAAAACAATCGATCCCGTACTTGTACTGGTGTCTTTAAAGTCTAAAATTTCACCATCTTTTAGTGTGGTGATCTGTTCGGGAATTTTAAGTTCAGACTCGAATGCCAAATGTCCATTCTCGGTTACCTTCTGAAAGCCCTTGCCGCCTTGCCAGTTTAATAAAGCAAACGCTTTATGTAGTAATGGTGCATGATAGCCATCATTATCGCAGTAAGCTTTCCAGTTACAATCATACATAACTTTTTGATAGCCGATCAATTTTAAACGTCCATCGCCACCTAAAACACGGCTTAAGGGCTCATAAAAACTTTCACCAAGATATTCTTTTAACGGTGGAGTGGTATCACTCATCGTCACCCAAAAAAGACCATAGAATTCTTCGACACGTAATATTGGCAGACTATAGTTTTTCTTATCAAAATCAGGTGTGAAATCACGACTGTTAGGACAACCTACCAGATCGCCTTCAAGATTGAATAACCAACGATGATAGGGGCATTCAAATTCTTTTTTATTACCAGAACTTTCAGTAACTAAAGAAGTGCCTCGATGGGTGCAGGTATTTTGAAAAACTCTGATCTCACCATCATCACCATGCACAGCAAAGATCGGTATTTCTCCGAGATCAGCCATCTTATAATCACCAGGATTGGGAATCTCAGCGCGGTGTACTATGGGATGCCATTCTTCGCCATAAAAAATGGTTTCAAGTTCTTTAGGCCAGAGTTCCTTCATTTCAAAAACTGCTTTGGGAACTTCATTAAATTTTTCCGGCCACTCAAGAAATGGTTCTGTTGATTGTGTGGTCATGATCTATCTCTCTTTTCGAATATTACAAATATTTAGATAGCCATCTAATGAGTTTTTATTTATTATCCACAAGAATCATTTTGCTTATCAGATCCTGGATATCTGTACCTGCCTTATTATCCAGAAGTACCGCTACCCGATTTATCGTTGAGACAACAGATGCATTCATACTATGTGCATAGTATGCATCTAAGGGGTAGACGACTGTTTTATCTTCCGGTGCACGTTGGTAACTCAGTTGACTGATGCCAAAAATCCCAAGACCCGCAGCTTCAGCGTTACCCATCAAACGATAGGCTCTATCTTCCGTTATATTACCGATGTATTCCAACATCTTTGGAGGGGATATGGCACCGCTCTGTGGTATCGATTCACGCCACCGAACTGCTCCTAAAACACCGTCTACTTTTAATAATTCTTCAAATTTGATTGGTGTGGCCATACTTCCTCCGCTGAGATACATGTAAAATCTAAAATGATCACCCAGATAAACTGGGGCAGAATAAAAACTCCCCTGACCCAGCACTCTTGTATTTAGTTATTCAACTAAGCTACTATAACATGCTTGTTAAGTAAACTAGAATTCATCAAATTTCGACTATATACAACAATAACAAACCAGTTGATCAAAACATTCACACAGGAGAAAGAAAAAATGAAATTATATTATGCCCCCGGAGCTTGTTCATTAGTACCGCATATGGTGCTCGAAGAAGGTGGATTTTCTTATGACTCAGAAGCCGTTGATCTGACGACCAAGAAAACAGCCAGCGGTACTGACTTTAATGCAATCAATACAAAGGGCTACGTCCCTGCCCTGATCCTGGATGATGGACAGATTCTGACTGAAGTATCTGCGGTGATACAATACCTTGCGGATCAAGTTCCTGAAAAAAACCTTGCGCCCAAGTCGGGCACCCTTGAAAGAGTACGCTTGCAAGAGTGGTTAAGCTTCATCTCGACAGAACTACATAAAAATTTTTCGCCACTATACAATCCTGCTGCAAGCCAGGACATGAAAGACGCGGCCATAGCCACTCTTAGTAATCGTTTTGATTTTGTCGTTAATCATCTAAAGGATAATGATTATCTGCTGGGTAGTGATTACTCAATCGCAGATACGTATTTGTTTACGGTACTTAGCTGGGCTGGTTTCGTAGAACTGGATCTTTCACCATGGCCAGCATTGGGTGAATATTCTAATCGTATTGGTGGCCGTCCAGCGGTTCTTAGTGCTTTACGCAATGAGGGTTTAATAGAATAAATTCCAGCTCACAAACTGCCTCATGGTAAAATCACTGTGAGGTGGAATTTATTCCGCGCTTCCTTATTGGTTTATCCTACCAACCACAACCATCCTGGAAGGGTCAAAAAGAACAACCCGGTACTGACAACCAACACCGTCGACAGAAGTTCTGTATTTAGACCAAAACGTTCACTAATGATGAGTGTCGCCATCATTGATGGCATTGCCGCAAGCAGTACGGTTGCCTGCAATGTTTCGTGATCATCGGTCGTTACTTTTGCTGTTATATAAATAATGGCAGGAACCAGAATCAGCTTGATCATGGATGCAATGATTGCTAAAAACTTATGCTTCCGAAAAGCACGAAAAGATAAAGACATACCAACAATTAACAACATTGCAGACATCGTCACATCACCTAACATCCTGGCAGCTGTTTGCATAAAATTGGGTAGTTCTAATCCGCCAAGGTTAAGCAGAATTGAAACAACAAAAGCAATAATAGGCGGCAGCTTAAATAGCTGCCTGATAAAACCGATTGCACCTGGTCGACCTTCATCATGATCACCCCATTGTATTGCGATCCATAAACCAACAATCCACAACATCGGCGTGATGGCCAAAATATCCACATAGATCGCAAATCGTGTTCCCTCGTTACCCTGCACGGCACGCAATAGTGGTACACCGAGTGAGATGATATTTCCCAGACCACAGACTAGCATCATGGCAGCCAATTCAGGTTTACCCCATCCATGCTTTCTCAACCAGGGATATAAGCCCCAGCAGGCCAGCATACCCACGGCAATTCCAACATTAGAAGCGAGCGCAGCATCCAACATTTCACTATTGAGAGAAACCTCGGGAATGACTGCAAAAATCAATGCCGGGTAAAATAAGTTTAAGACCAATGTACTGATAACACTACGAGATTGCACCAATGTCAGGCCTGCGGGTCGCAAACGGATCAACAACGCTCCGAGCAGAATAATAAAAGCACTCGGTAATAATGCAGAATTGATCTGACTAAATATTGTAGTGTCCATGAAGTTTTGTTTATTAGAAAATGAATTCGTGATTGTCCCTTCCTGCGATTTACTCTGACAGAAAAGAATTCTTGAATGTTTGATTGAGAATGAGTTAAAAATTGATTTAAGTCAATTTTATTAATGAAGTGATAGTCAATAGTAAACTTTGAACTTTTATATGATCAGAGAAAAATTGTGAAATCTATTTGTCAGTTGAGTCTTTAAAAAAGATGCTTAAAATATTGCTTACCCTAATCGCTTTTCCAGACCTGATTTGTGGTGGTAACTGATCAGATCTCTAAAATCGATGAGAACTCCTGCTTTTTTAGATTAGTTGTTTGTTTTATCCGTTATTTCATTAGAATTGGCCAAGGTCGGTTCGGTGATCCCTTCAAAAAGATTTGATTTCAAGAAGAATCGATCGCGTCTAATTCTACTGATTGATTCAACGCTAATATTGGAGAAAGGTTTTAATTTTTTGTATTACCCTCTACAATTAGAGCAAATAAGGAGAGTTGATCATGCGATTAATAGTTATGTTGTATGGAATCATTTGCTATGTGTTATTTTTTGGTACTTTCCTTTACTTCATTGCTTTCGTAGGTGGGTTTTATTTACCGCGACATCTTTCATTAGAAGTGGCTCGCACTACAAATAGCGCATTGCTGATTAACATTGCCCTGATTTTTTTCTGGGGTATACAACACAGCATTATGGCCAGAAGCTGGTTTAAAAATGCCATCGAGAAACTTGTCCCACACCATGTTGAGAGAAGCACTTATGTTTTAATCTCGGCCATTGTTTTGGCTATCATAATGTACTACTGGCAACCGATGGGAGGGATAGTCTGGCAAGTAGAAAACACGGCTTTAAAATCCGTTATCTGGGGTGTATTTGCCTTTGGCTGGGTCCTCATCCTTATCTCCACATTTTTAACTGACCATTTTGATTTGTTTGGGCTGCGTCAAACATGGCTTTACTTTCGAAAAAAAGATTATACAAATGTGGTTTTCACCAAAAGATGGTTTTACCACTGGATACGCCATCCAATGATGCTTGGAATGTTACTGGTATTCTGGTTTGTTCCTGTCATGACAATGACACATCTGGTTTTCTCCATCGGAATGTCTCTTTATGTATTAATCGGTATCTACTTTGAAGAACACGCACTGGCGAAAATTCATGGGCAGCCGTATGTGGAATATCAGACAGAAACCAAAAAAATGATTCCTAGAATTTACTAATTGTTATGAATACTTGCATTCATAACTAAATGGCACACTATTTATGGATACTCTGATAAATTCAGAGTTTTCGTACTCTGAGAATGCCCTCCTCGGGTTCGTTTTTGTGGCATTCATGCCGCACGACTCATGGACGAATTATTCAGAGCTTCCTTATAAGCAATCTAAAATCAGGAGAGTAGATTAATGAGCGATATTTATGGTGATTCACATCGAGAGTTACAGGATACTTTTGAAACACGAAAGCTGGCTGATCGATTAGAAGAAATTATTGTTGCAGAAGAAATTAGTGATGAAGATAAGGCATTTATCGAAAGCCGGCCTATGTTTTTTCTTTCTACGATTGATCAGAATGGTCAGCCTTCCGTGTCCTACAAAGGAGGAGCGCCAGGATTCGTAAAAGTTGTCGATAAAACGACCATTGCATTTCCTTCCTATGATGGCAATGGCATGTTTTATTCAATGGGTAATATTCAACAGACTTCAAAAGCCGGGTTATTGTTTATCGATTTTGAAACCCCACATCGCGTTCGTTTCCATGGCGAAGCAAGCATTTCAAAAGATGATCCGTTGATTTCAGAGTTTAACGAAGCAGAACTGGTTGTTCGTATCAAGTTGACAAAAATGTGGGTTAATTGTCCTCGATATATTCATAAATATGAACTAAAAGAACTCTCACATTACGTACCAGGTCAAAAAGAAAAAACGCCTCTTGCGGGCTGGAAACGTGTTGACCTGATGCAAGATGTTTTA
>JALSSM010000002.1 GCA_026984275.1 Gammaproteobacteria bacterium | reverse complement strand
CTTTTATCCAGTACACGCAACACAATCTTTTCGCCATGCACACCGGGTAATGAGCTGAAACGCAAGTCAACAACATTGCCGCGCGTACTCACCTGGATACGTCCATCCTGAGGCAGACGGCGCTCGGAAATATCCAGATTAGCCATGACTTTTAATCGCGAAACCAGGGCTGGATGCATTTCCTGACCGGCTGTCATCACCTCATATAAAATCCCATCAACTCTTAATCTGATACGGGTTTTATTCCGTGAAGGTTCTATATGAATATCACTGGCGCCATCACGGATCGCACGCTGTATAACAGCATTCACGAGATTGATGACCGGACTACCGTTGGCGATCTCGTCAATACTGGCAAAGTCGCCAGCCAACTCCTGATCGATCAGTTCAAAGTCTTCTTCCAGATCACCGACATAGGCATCAATTTCGATGGAACCTTCAAACGCTTCGTTGATGCAATGTTCTATCTCCTGACTTTTTGCCAGTACCGGTTGTACGGTCAGACCGGTATGGCGTTCAATCTCATCAAAACTGGGAATGCTTTGTGGATCAGATGTCGCCAGTGTCAGTACACCACGAATATTAAACAGGGGTAAAACTTTCAGACGTGAAGCCAGCGCATGATCAACCAGTTTGGTCGCCGTCAGATCATAAACACCCGCACGAAGATAAGTATAAGGAACATCCAGTTGCTGACTAAGGATCTTGAGCATTTCTGTTTCGGAAACCCACTCACGCTCGACCATGATCTCGCCCATGCGCTTACCGGTTTCTGATTGCAGCCTTATTGCTTCCTCGACTCGATCTTCCGAGGCCAGTCCAGCTTCGATCAATAAATCCCCTAACCTGAGATTCTGCAGATCGGTACTCGCTCCACAGGCAAACACCAGATCGTTGCTGGATGAATTAAGAACATCGACGTAATCATTAACACCGGTGATCCGCAATACATCCTGATTAATGGTGTTGACGTTGGTGAGTGTTAACCCACCACCGCGTCTGGCCAGTTCATCCTGCGAATCGAGTAAAAGTTCAAGTGCCTGGCTGTTTAGCGTAGGAACATTTGTCAGATCGATGATCAGGAGCATTTCCCGCTGGGCCAGACAGGCGGATATGGCCTCCTTTACGGGTTCTAATGATGTTTGATCGGAAACTCCCTCACTGGGCAGCAAGCGAGTAGCAACACCGACTCGATCCGTGAGTACTTTTTGCATCCTTTATACCGTCGCGACTGATCGCTCTTTTGTATCCTGTTTTTTTCCCGTGATCTTTTCCAGAAACGGTCCCGGTACATCTATGCCATATCCCTGAGCATAATTAATACCAAGCTCCGTAACGACATCAATAATATCTTCATTTTCGACAAATTCAGCAATGGTTTTTAAACCCATGGCCTGTGCAACATAATGAATCGATTTCACCATGACACGATCAACCGGATTATCAATAATATTTTTAATAAAAATGCCATCCAGTTTCAGATAGTCCACTGGAAGATTCTTAAGGTATCCAAAAGAACTCATTCCACTACCGAAATCATCCAGTGCAAATCGACAACCCAGACCTTTTAATGCTTCGATAAATTTCAAAGCACTGGCAAGGTTTCCTACTGCTGAAGTTTCTGTTATTTCCAGACAAATTCTGTGTGGATCAATTTTGCTATCGGCTATTGTTGAAACGGCATATTTTAAAAATTCTTCATCACACAAAGATTGACCTGAAATATTAATAGAAACAGAAATATTATTTGGAAGTCCATTTTCTTCAACTTCAAGTAATATTTTTAAGGTTTCATTCAATACCCAACGATCCAGTGATGACATCAGACTGTAGCGTTCAGCAGCAGGAATAAATCGTCCTGGTGCAACCAGATCACCATTTTCCTCCCGCAGACGAACCAGGATCTCATAATGACTAACCGGTCCATGTGGGTCAGATGTTGGCGTGATTGCCTGTCCAAATACCTCAAACAAATCTTCTTCAAGAGATGCTTTGATACGACTGGCCCAATACATTTGATCGTGATGCTCGATCATTTCCGAATCACTGGGCTGGTATATTCGCACAGCATTTTTACCTGTTTCCTTTACCAGATGACAGGCAACGTCTGCTGCACTCATCACATCGATAACTTCTTCCATCTCCGGATCAATTTCGGCAATACCAAAACTACAGGAAATATCAAAAACCTGATCCTTTGAAACGAAGTAGAGTTCTTCGATATTACGCCTTAAACCTTCAGCAATACCTTCCGCAACATTCCCAGAAGTACCTTCGAGCAAGATCCCGAATTCATCACCACCCAGTCGTGACATGATCACTTTTTTACCGAGTTTATTTCTGATCAAAGCAGCCACCTGTCTTAATAAGCGATCACCTTCTGAATGTCCCCAGGTATCATTAATTATCTGAAACCGATCGATATCAAAATAAATCATTGAATGGTAGGAGTCGTCTTTACCTGTCACCAATTCATCCAGCCTGGTTTCGAAACTTTTTCGGTTTAATAAACCTGTAATCGGATCACGTTTCGACTGGAATATTTTTGTAATTTCTCTTGCCAGTAATTCACATAACCGTCTGTCTGTGTTTGTATAATGAGGGCGATCCATTTTATTGGCAAAAACAACAATGCCAGCGACCGTATGATCGACATTGATCACACTTGATATGACCAGTTTATAAGGTATGAGTGGCTCATGATGTGTTCCTTCAGAATGAGCATCACGATTCACAACGATCGACTTTTGGGCAGATTCAAAAAATAATGTCGTATTAGATTTTAATCTCTCAAGTGTTTCTTCTATTTCAGGCAGATCTTTTTCACTCGTATGATGAATACATATTTCCTCACCCGGAACAATCAGTGCAACCATATCCACTGATAAATAATCCAGGCTCATACTCAATAATTTGCCATATGATTTTAGCTCATCAAATTTATGGCTGTTTTTCCAGACTTCATCCAGTCCATAAACCATATTTATTTCTTCGTAACGTGATGCAAGTTCATTGGAAAGACCAGCAATGGCAGTCTGGTTAATATGATCATCAGTAACATAATGAGCAATATCTACCAGGATCAATTTCAATTGACCTTCAATATCTTTATCAAGTGTTTTATTTTTTTCTTTTAGTGTTAACTTTAACCAGTAAGGTTTATATTCTGCACCCAGAAATAAGGCTGATGCCCAGACCAGCTCTTCCTGATCAGAAGACATTCTTCGAGCCTTGTAACACAAACTGTCCCAGTCAATATTGTTATCGGAAGTCACATCCAGGACCAGCTCCTGACCAAAAGCATTTCCCTGCTGATCAAGCAGTTCGAGTTCACATTTTAGCCCTGTAAGATGTTCGAACAGGACAACATATCTTTCCAGATCGAGTTGAATTAAATCACCCATCATCAGGCAGGACACTCCATTTCTTCAAAATATTCTTTTAATCTGAGAACTAATTTTTTTGGACTTAATGGCTTTTCAAAAAATTCAACATTTTCAAGAGCCCCAGCCTGATCTCTGAAATCTCGTTCCGTTCTTGATGTCATAATAATAATTAGTGCATCACCTTCAGGAAAGTTTGATCGGAACTGTTGAGAAAACGCCAGCCCGGACATTCTTGGCATCTGAATATCAGAAACAATCACATCCGGCATTTGTTTTTCTACTTTTTGCAGAGCCACAAGCCCGTTGCTGGCCGTATCAACATCGTAACCTGACTTGATCAAAAAGTGTTTTAACACAGAAATGACATGCGGTTCATCATCAATCAGTAATATGTTTCTTTTTTCCATATTTATACGGCTTCCTTAAGTAGCGTGGATGTCTTACCCAGCTCAAGAATAAAAGTTGTTCCCTTTCCTTTCTCACTTTCAACAGTCAAATGACCACTGTGTAAACTAATGATTTCATTCGCTAATGACAAACCAAGTCCATGTCCATTTCTGCTGATCACATCGTCATCATCAGATCGGTAAAATTTCTCAAATATTTTTTTCTGATCTTTGGGTAAGATTCCAACACCGGTATCACTGATCCGCAGAATTATTGATTCATTGTTTTCTTCCGCTTCCATGGTAACCATACCACCCGGTTTATTGTATTTAATGGCGTTAGACAAAATATTATTTAAAGCAATTCTGAATAAATCTTTATCAATAGAAAGATGACTCAATGACTGTGGCAAATTGAGACTGAACTGAATATTATTTTCTTCACCCGTGCGTTTCATTTTTTCAAAAACATCTGTGATGAAGTCACGAAAACGAATTCGTTTTCGACTAATACTGACATTCCCGACTTCAAGTCGTGTAATGTTCAACAGATCTGTAATCAAATTTGAAACACGATCGACTTCATCATTGATCACATTCAGACTGCTGATCCGGTGCTGAGGATCATCACCAACATCCAATAGTAATTCGCTATGCATCTTGATCACATTTAGCGGTGACTTAAGCTCATGCGACACATGCGCAACAAAATCATCACGTGACCGTTTTGCCATTGACTCTGCAGTCACATCACGGAACAGGATCAATATGCCAATGGTTACTTCCGGCTTTGATGGCAGAGAAATTGGGGACATGGTGACCGCCAGTGTTTTGCCTTCCCGATCGTCCGGTGAAAACTCTACAGTCTCTGATCGACGTAAGCGAGTGACGTTTCCTTCGTAACGCACCAGTAAACTTAAAACCTTTTCATTCGTACACCAGTCATGAGGCTGTTTCCCGATCACATCTCCATTTGCAATCCCCATCATGGACTCAATTTTTTTATTGGCAAAGGTCGCCATACCGGCCTGATCAAGGATCACGATTCCCTCGGGAAATACTTCCAGAACAGCCCGCAGTTTTTTATGGTGATAACTGATAGATTTATTTTCTGCCACAGCATCCTGGCGAAGGTTTTTAGAGTCCTGAATTTTTTGTCTAACATGACTGACTAACAGGTTTAATGTCTGTGAAATATTGCCGGCCTTGTCTTTTTGCTCAGCAGGCAGCAATGACGTGATGACTTTTTTTGCCTTTACCAATTGGCGGTATTGCCAACAACAGGCCGTAAAACAAGCCAGGGCAAGGATTGCAAATAGAATAACAATGGGATTTGTAAGCTGATCCTGAATCATATGACATCAGATCGTCGGCATTTAATAAGCTTAGGCCGAGATCCTGGGTTCCCTGTTTTACGCGCATTCGTTTCCATATCAGGATAGTTAGCGGCATTCGTCGGGGATTCTTGAGCCTAAATTAAAGAATGATGCTTAATGATCTTCAAACTTGATCGCCAGATCGAGATTACGATTTTCAGAAATCACGAAGTCTTTCTCTGAATCAGGAAATCTTTTTATGAAAGAAATGCGTAAGCTACTAATTTAAGTGGGAATATTTGCTTCCATTTCCTCGATAGCATGAGCCAGCAACAAAGTACGTCTTGCACCTTCTACATGCAGATTCTCAATCAGACGACCATCAAGCACGACCACACCCTCTCCTTTGGCAACGGCTTCGTTATGTGCCTCAATGATCTTTTTAGCCATTTCAATTTCATCATTGGAAGGTGCAAATACTCTATTGGCTGTTGCAACCGTTTTAGGATGGATCAAAGTTTTGCCATCAAAACCCAGCTCCAGGCCTTGTAAACAGGCATCTTCAAAGCCTTCTTCATCTGCCAGATCCAGCTGTACACCATCGACAATCGCAACATCCGCTGCGCGTGCTGACAATAAACACAATCCCAGACTGGTCAAAAACGGTAAACGTTCTTTCGTATGGCTGGCTCCCAGATCCTTGGCCAGATCAGAAGTTCCCATCACCAGCGCTCTGATCCGTTTACTGGCTGTAGAGATCTCTTCGGCGTGTAACATACTGCGAGGTGTTTCCA
>JALSSM010000001.1 GCA_026984275.1 Gammaproteobacteria bacterium | reverse complement strand
AGTTGTTTTTAATCAGTCATTCTATTTGCAAACCGTTTCCGAATAGGAAAGGGTGATCGTTAATTCTTTTTGATCAGGCTGGATGACGGCATGGCCAATAAACCAGTCCCAGCAGTCTTTATCATCATCCCTGACTTTGGAAACCAGGAAATTGAGTTTTGATGAGGTTCCAAACTTTTCTTCAATCAGCCATTCAGAACAGCTATGCTGCTCGCAACGTAAAGTGGCTTTCTGTGTCAGATCATCCAGCCACCAGTCCAGTTCTTGTGACTCAACAGGTTGATTATTTTGATCAACAATTCTGATCAAGACTGAATTATTATCATCTGCCTTTGTGTGACCAGAGAGTGGTGATAACAATATCATCGTGACAATTACGAGACTGGGTAATCTGTTCATCTATATATCTTTAATCGTCATTAGGTTATCGAATGTCTATTGTATTCATGACTCAAGGAAGGAGCTAATCATTTTACTGGTAACTGATCACAGTTTTAGAATCTAATGTGTCTGTACTCAAGAACGGAGGACTCACATCAGGGCAAACACTGGGGAGAATGTTGTTTAGATCACACTGGAAAAATGGTTTTGATTTAAACCACCATGTTGTAACTAAACAGATGAAATTTATTTTTCAGTTGATTGAAATATAGTATAGTTACCACTCCATCCTTTAACATCCAACAGAAGGAATATTTCTTATGAGAAGATATCTGATGCTCGTATTGAGTACATTGTCTTTTATGGTTTCGACACCTGTTATGGCAATGCAGCAGGAGATTCATCAGCATGCAGATATGACTCAGAGTTTTGCAGGGTATCTTTGTCTTTTCATTTTTGTCGTTGCTTACCTTTTAGTCATTCTTGAAGAGAAATTGCATTTACGAAAATCAAAACCAGTATTGCTTGGAGCTGGTTTAATCTGGCTAGTGATCGCGATAGCTTATCAGCAAAATGGTTATGACGAAGCTGTTGAAACAGCTTTGCGACATAATTTTCTTGAGTATGCAGAGCTTTTCTTTTTCTTGCTGGTTGCTATGACCTATATCAATGCCATGATCGAACGAGGTGTTTTTGAAGTATTACGTGAGTGGCTGGTTTCAAGAGGTTTTACGTATCGTTCACTATTCTGGTTGACTGGTATTCTGGCCTTCTTCATTTCACCTGTGGCCGATAATTTAACCACAGCATTGATCATGTGTACGGTTGTTTTAACGGTTGGTTCTGACAAGCCAAAATTTGTAGCCATTTCCTGCATTAATATTGTCGTCGCAGCAAATGCCGGTGGTGCATTTAGTCCATTTGGTGATATTACAACGCTGATGGTCTGGCAAAAAGGGCTTCTTCCTTTTGCTGATTTCTTTAAATTATTTATCCCTTCGATTGTGAATTTTCTGGTTCCTGCGATTATCATGCAATTCGCCATTCCTTCTGGAACCCCTGCACATCTGGATGGAAGAAAAGAAAAAATGAAAGAAGGTGGAATGATCATTGTCGGATTATTCCTGCTGACAATAGTAACCGCTGTTAGTTTTCATAATTTCCTGCATTTACCGCCTGTTATTGGCATGATGACAGGTCTGGCCTTTCTTGGGTTTTATGGTTACCGAATTAAAAAACGATTTATTCCCGGAAATTTGGGCATTGGGAAAGATGTACAATCTGTTCCCTATGAAAGTATATCTGATGATGCCGGTTTTGATATTTTTTCAAAAGTAGCTGGTGCTGAATGGGACACCTTATTATTTTTTTATGGCGTTATTCTCTCTGTTGGTGGTCTTGGCTTTATTGGTTATCTTGGCGTCTCTTCAGAATTCATCTATGGAGAGTTAGGTCCCACCATTGCCAATACCATGGTAGGGATAATGTCATCAATAATTGATAATATTCCGGTCATGTTTGCTGTTCTGACCATGAATCCTGAAATGCCGGAAGTCCAGTGGTTGCTGGTCACGTTAACAGCGGGTGTCGGGGGTAGTCTTCTATCAATTGGATCGGCTGCAGGAGTTGCTCTAATGGGGCAGGCACGTGGTCGTTATACCTTTTTCAGTCATTTGAAATGGACACCAGTGATCGCGTTAGGGTATGCCGCAAGCATTTATGTTCACTTCCTGGTGAATGGTTAGGAAAACACGGATCAATTCAAAACTTTTTAGACCAGAGTCGATGACAAATAATAAAACAAAGTTTTGATTTGTTCTGATGATAAGTTTCTTATCGTTTGAATATTTTGTTTATAAATTTCATCTGCTGATGTGATATTTTTAATCACTTTTTCTATGCTGTCTTCACGGATTATATGTAGAACAGGGAAGGGTGATCGGTTGGTCAGGTTATCAACAGAATCAGGTTCTGTGTCTGCAAAGGAATAGTCAGGATGAAAACTGGCGACCTGAAAAATGCCTTCCCACTCACATTGAACTAAAAGCTCATCAACCAGATCAAGGAACTGATTATAGTCAGAAAAATCTGCCAGCATTTTTGAGATTATAAGCAATGTTGTTTCTATTTCTGTGGCAGGTGTTTGATCTAATAACGTTAGTTCCTCCTGCAGATCAATCAATAAATCTTCAGATGATGTTGCCTGACTACAAATATATCGGATCTGTTTATTTCGTCGGGGTTTTGCTGCGAACGGACAAAAATTCAGGCCAATCACAATCTCATCAAGCCAATGCTTAACAGCGTCTATCTGATCATTATTTTCATGAATCATTGGTTTTTTTTGCCAGATAAACGGTGTTGGTTGAGTCAGAATCTTTATAAGGATTTGGAAAGGTTACGATGTGAGATTCGGAAGACTCAAACACTGACTCAAGAAGATCAAGAAATGGTGTTTCGGGTGGGTCATTGGACCATAATCCAAAAATTCCACCAGGAACAAGTTTGTCAGATAAACTCAGCAGTGATTGTACAGTATAAAAAGAACTGTTTTCAGAATTTAGCCAATGGGACGGAGAATGATCAATATCCAGTAACACGGCATGGACACGTCCAGAGTTATCTGATTGATCGAAACCATGAGATGATGCCAGTTCAAAGAAATCGGCATGGACAAGCTTTGTACGTGGATCTGAGCATAATTTTGCACCCAGGGGAACCCGTCTCTGTTGATGCCATTTAATCACCGGCTCCATTATGTCGATCACTAGCAGTGATCTGACAGCGGGATCTTCTAATGCGGCAACGGCTGTATAGCCAAGCCCTAATCCACCGACAACAATATCCAGGTCTTGTTGATGGCCAGCTTTTTTTAGAGCCGCAATCCCCAGTTTGGAAAGTTGAATTTCAGCTTCTGTAAAAAGGCTGGACATCAGGAATTCATCACCAAGCTTTACCTCATAGAGTATTTCATCATTGAGTCGTGGTTCTGATCGGCGTCTGAGGCTGATGTCACCTAACGGTGTTTTCTGGTAGTCGAGTTCTTCGAATATGAATGTCATGGTTTATAGTAACAAATCCTCATCTACAGGATGATAGATACTGGCAGCATCGATCAGTGAATTAGCTGTAAGAGAAGGTACGCCATAGACTTCAGCACTGACTTTATAATCCTTTTTTATTTTATCAAGCAACTGATCAAAATCACCATCGCCTGAGAGTAGCACAACCGTATCAACATCGTTTGCAGCTTCAATGATATCGATCGTAATACCAACATCCCAGTCACCTTTTGCCGATCCGTCACTACGCTGAATAAAAGGTTTCAGTTTTATATCGAAACCAATATGCATGAGTGCGTCCTGAAACTTTTTCTGTTGATCATCATTACGATGAATAGCGTAAGCCGTCGCAGAAACAATCTCACCTTCAGCACTGATCTTCTGCCATAATTTTCGGTAATTAAACTGACGATTGTATGCCTGACGAGTGGTGTAATAAATATTTTGTACATCGACAAATATAGCGATTCTTTTCACGGTAAAAGCCTTGTTGGTGGTGTAAGTGTGATTAATCCTTTATACCATTTTTACTGATCAATAATTTTACAAACCCAGAATGCGACGAAGTGTTCTGTCTTTATCGACAAATTGATGTTTCAAAACGGCAAGTACATGTATAAACACCAAGACCATGAGTAAGTATGCAAGATAAAGGTGGGCTTTATGAGCCAGATCTTTAAGGTTATCAACACCCAGCGCATCCGAAAGATTGACGCCTCCATGAACCGAGTATGGATCGACGATGGCCAGGAGCATGACATTTCCTGAGATACAAATTATTAACAATAAAAAGTTGAGTAAAAAGTGAACGATTTGAGCGGTTTTTATTTCCCATGGTTTATGATTTGGAAGTGGAAGCGGTGGTGGTGTCAGTTTTGTCCAGAGAAAACGCATTATGATCAGAAAAAGAAGCAAGGTACCAATTAATTTATGAAAAAATGGGGCTATCAGGAACCAGTCATGACCTTCTTTAAGATCAACCATCCATAAGCCCAATGCAAACAAACCAAAACAGATCAGAACAATGGACCAATGTAAAAAAACAGAGATAATACCAAAAGAAGGTTGTTTTGAGTTTTCCATGTTAAGAACGCTTCTGCATGAGTATTTTATCAAGGTTGTTAGCAAAATCCTGACGATCTTTCTGATTTAACGGAGCAGGCCCTCCACCAACCTCCATCCCACTGGAGCGCATAGATTCCATAAAGTCTCTGGTTTCCAGTCGTTCTTTGATATTATCACGGGTATACAACTGGCCGCGTGGATTAAGAGCAAGACCACCTTTTTCGATGATTTCAGCAGCTAATGGAATGTCTGCCGTAATGACGAGATCACCGGGTTCGGTTCTTTTGACAATTTCATTGTCAGCAACATCGAAACCAGAAGATACACGAAGGAATGATACAAAGGGTGAGGGTGGTGTAGACATGGCATGGTTTGCCACTAATGTCACAGCTGTTTCTGTACGCTTCGCGGCCCGGAACAGGATCTGTTTGATTACGACAGGACAGGCATCTGCATCAACCCATATTTTCATTAAATACTACCTCTGTCATGTTTGATTGTCTGATAATCAGGATTGATTATTATAATTTATTAAGTCTTTATCACAGTAACAAAGTATCCTGATTTATAAAAATGATCTATGCTGAATTAATAGTGCCATTTTTATCACTTTAATATTACACCCGGAGTAAATAAATGAAGACGTTCAAAAACATGTCGTGTTGCCTCATAATTGTTTTTTCATTCTTGTCGTTCTCACAAACATCCGTTGCTGCATCAGCAGAAGAGATAGAAATTGGTGTTGATGCTACTCTGGATCGTTTTCGTGATGAAGTGAGTGGTGGAAATAAATTTCTTCAAAAAGCTAAAGGCGTACTTGTTTTCCCCAGTGTCATCAAAGCAGGCTTTGTTGTCGGTGGTGAATACGGTGAAGGTGCTCTGCGAATTGGTGGGAAAACGGTCGAATATTACAGCACCGCAGGTGCTTCTTTAGGATTTCAATTGGGAGCTCAATCCAAATCAGTTGTGCTGGTATTTCTTACAAAAAAAGCATTGTCCGACTTCAGAAAAAGTGATGGTTGGAAAGTTGGTGTTGATGGATCAGTGGCAATCGTAGAATGGGGTGTTGGGGAGGATATTAACACCATCGATTTTAATGATCCCATTGCAGGTTTTGTCTTCAGTAATAAAGGCCTGATGTATAACCTGACACTTGAAGGTTCCAAGTTCACTAAAATTGTAAAGTAGCTGGTTCGCATATCGACATTTAGTGTCTTTAGAAATAAATAAGTCGAGGTTTTCTTATGAAAGAAATCACAAAAAAATATTCTAACAATGAAGTCACCGTCGTCTGGCAACCTGCTAAATGTATCCATTCTAAAAAATGTTTCCATGATATGCCTCAGGTATTTGATCCACGAAATAGGCCATGGGTAAATATTGAAGGAGATGATCCTGCCGCTATCATTGATCAGGTCGGGTTGTGTCCGTCT